>PDPC01000061.1 GCA_002747355.1 Pseudomonadota bacterium
GGTTGCTTGCTACCAGCAGGCGCCCTCCTCGCTCCTACGCCGTGATTCCGCATCCTTCGCGCAGCTCGGTCCGGTAAGCTGATCAGCGCTCTAGGAGGACTGAAAGAGGTCGCTTCGCACCTTTTCTCAGTCGAGCTGGTCGGAGTCGGCGAGCAGCTGGTGGGCGAGGGCGGGCAGGTCTTCGACGACCCATGTTGGGGCTGTCGCCGGGAGGCGAAGAGCTGGCGTCGCGGCGACGCCGGTCTCGCTCCATCGACGGCCGCGGGCGATCCAGCAGGCGGGCAGTCCCACCGCGAGGGCGCCGGCGATGTCGCGCTTGGGA
The DNA here is from genome assembly GCA_002747355.1 of Pseudomonadota bacterium. GTDB lineage: Bacteria > Myxococcota_A > Polyangia. Next base: position 323 of record PDPC01000061.1, read on the forward strand.
TCGTCTCCGATCATCAGCGCGCGCTTCCGCGGCACGCCGCAGACCGACAGCGCGTGCTCGAAGATCTGTGGGTCGGGCTTGGCGGCGCCGACCTCGTCGGAGATGAAGAGCCGGTGGAAGTGGCGCTCGAGGCCCAGGCGGTCAAGCTTGGCGCGCTGCCGCTCTCCGCTACCATTGGAGAGCAGGGCCAGGCGATAGCGCTTCGCGAGCTGCTCGACGGCGTCGGTGACCTCGGGGTCTGGCTCGATGGAGGCGATGAAGTCCTCGCCGAACTCGAGCCAGACCTTGTCGATTGGAGGCCGGGCGCCGACGGGGAAGAGGTTCGCGATGGCAGCGCAGAAGTGATCCCGGGGCACGGCGCCGAGGCCGTCGGCGTCGATCAGCGCGCGCCGCGTCGCCTCCAGGTCACGACTCATCGCGACCTCCGGGTGCTTGCGCACGAAGCCTGTAGCCCAGCGCTCGTAGACGAGGCGTCTGTTGGTGAGCGTGTTGTCAAGATCGATGAAGAGCAGCTCGAGCTCGCGGTCGTTCATCGAGCGCACCCCAAAACGGCTTGGGCGGCTACTCGCCGGCAAGCACCAAGCCGACGATCAGCCCGACGAACCCAGTGACCACTGGGTTGCAGGTGATGCCTCAGGTCGAGCCCATCGCCCGCGAGAGCAGGCTGAGGCCGACCCCGCCAACGACACCCACGAGCGCATAGATTACGTATCGTTTCATCTCTCATACCCGCATACGCTCCGTCGGCCCTTTGGTTACGTCGTTGCGCAATAGAATGGGTTCCGATTCGCGCGACACCTTATCAGCTGAATGTGAAGGCTCGAAGGGCGGCGACGTGAAACGCTGCTCCCTCTCGACGGAGACCGGATGAGGGTCTAGACTGCGCGCTGCCCGTCGCGATTGGGCAGCTGGAGTCTTTACCTATGAATATCGTATTCCTGGGCGCAACACGAGGGATGGGCCGGGCGCTCTCGCGGCTCTTCGCGGCCCGCGGCGATCGGCTGGTGGTGCTTGGCCACGAGCCGGAAGATCTCGCCTCCACGGTGGCCGACCTCGAGGCTCGGGGGGCGGCCTTCGTCGGCTCGGCCCCCTGCGACTTGGAGAGGCCCGAGACCTTCGAGCCCGCGTTCACCGCCACGCTGGCCGAGCTCGGTCGGCTTGACACGGTGGTCGTGACGGCTGGGCTCTTCGCGCCCCAGGAGCGTCTCGAAGAGGATGTCGAGTTCACGGCGCGTTTGCTTCGGGCGAACTTCACCAACACCGTGCTCTTCTGCGAAGAGGCGCGCAAACGGCTGCTCGCCGGCGGCGGCGGCACGCTCTGCGTGTTTTCGTCGGTGGCCGGCGACCGCGGGCGCAAGCCGGTGGTGATCTATGGCGCCTCCAAGGCTGGGCTCTCGCATTACCTCGAGAGCCTCGACCACAAGTATCGGGACCAGGGGCTGAAGACGGTCTGTGTCAAGCCGGGCTTCGTCAAGACCGGCATGACCGAGGGCCTCAAGCCGCCGCCCTTCGCCGGTGAGCCGGAGCAGGTGGCGGCGATCGTGCTGCAGGGGATCGATCGCGGGACACCGGTGGTCTACGCGCCGCCGATCTGGGGCCAGATCATGCGCGTGATCCGCAGCCTGCCTCGCGCCGTGATGCGGCGGGTCGGGTTCTGAGAGCGGGAGGTGTGGCTTGGATTTCGACGTTCATAGGTTCATCAAGCGTGCGCGGCGCAAGCCGCTTTGGACCCCCGCCGAGACGACCCAGGAGGTCGAGCTGGGTCGCCCCGAGATCGAGCGCGTGTTGCCTCATCGTCCGCCGATGCTCTTCGTCGATCGCATCTCCGCGGTCGATCTGGCGCAGGAGGCCGCGCGGGGCCACCGCACGCTCGATCCCGCCGACCCGCTCTTCGGCGGGCATTTCCCCGACTACCCGGTCTATCCCGGCGCCCTGCTGGTCGAGACGATGGGGCAGCTGGCGATCTGCTTGCATCACCTGCTGATCCACGAACGCGTGACGGTGCTCCCCGAAGACACGCCGCCACCGGTGCGTTTGTTACGGCTGCATCACGCGCTCTTTCTCGCCGAGGCGTTACCCGGCGACGAGCTGACGCTGCTCGACGTCCGCCTCGACGCTGACGACTACACGATGATCTGCGGCGCCCAGGCGCTCAAAGGTGACCAGATCGTCTGCGCGGCGGTGATGGAGGTCTATCTCCCCGAGGGCGGGGATCTGGGCGGTGGTTGAGGGGACCCCGAGGCTAAAGCCTACCGGGCGACGCGCGCGCTGGGTCCTGGTCGGGCTGCTGCTGATCACGGCGGCGGTCTACGCTCGCTCCATCGGCGGGGGATTCATCTGGGACGACCACAACCTGATCGTCGACAACCGCTACGTCCAGGACTGGCGCTACCTGCGCCGCAACCTCGAGAGCCGCTTCTGGGATACGTCCAATACGCGCCAGCGGTGGCGCCAGGGGCATTATTTTCGCCCGATCGTCACGCTGAGCTATCAGCTCGATTATGCCCTCTGGGGACCGCGAGCGGCGGGCTTTCACCTCACCAACGTGGCGTTGCACCTGCTGGTGGTCTGGTTGGCCTGGCTGCTCTGCCGCAGGCTCGCGCCGCAGCGCTTGCTCGTCGCGGTGGTCGGCGCCGGGGTCTTCGCGCTGCACCCCACCCGGGTGGAGTCGGTGGTCTGGATCTCGGGTCGGACGGACGTCTTATTGGCGCTCTTCGTGCTGGCGGCGCTGCTGGCGTTCGAGCGCGCCCTAGCGGCTCGCGGCTCACGCTTCGCCCTCTGGCTCACCTTGGGTTGGCTGGCTTGGCTCGGCGCGCTCGGTAGCAAGGAGTCGGCGGTCGGGCTCGCGCTCTTGTTGCCAGCGCTCGAGGTGCTCTTCCGACGCTCGCCGGTAGACCTCTCCCGGCGCAACTGGGGGCTCGTTCATTTACCGCTGGTGCCGGTCACGGCGATCTTCGTCGTCACCGTGCTGACCCGCGAAGGTGCGGCAGGTTCCGGGGCGCTGCTCGAGCGGCTTTGGGCGGTCTCCGCGGCCGCGAGCTACTATGGCGAGTTCATCCTCTCGCCCTACGAGCCCAACGCCCTGGTTGGCCTTTATCTCGAGCTCACGGCGGCATCGGCATCTCGCGTGCTGATCGGGGCCCTGACGCTCGTAGGCGGAACAGCGCTGATCGTGGCTTCATGGCGGCGGAAGCCGCTAGCGGCCTTCGGCTTGCTCTTCGCGGGGCTCTTCTTTGCTCCGGTGTTGAACCTGATCCCCGTGAGCGGCACGGCGGTGGCCGAGCGCTTCGCTTATCTCCCGCTCTTCGGTCTGGCGCTGGCGCTCGCCGTCGGGATCGATAGCCCGCGCCTCGCTCCCCGTGCTCGGCAGGCCGCGCTGGCTGGCGTGGCGCTCTTGGCCTGCACCTGGGTCGCGGTGATCGTGATCCGGACGCCGGACTTCGCGAGCCCGTTGCGCTTCTGGCAGGTCGCCGTGGCGCAAAACCCTCGCCACCCTGCGGCGGAAGAGGAGCTGGCCAAGGAGCTCTCTCGACATGGTGAGTTCGCCCGGGCGGCACGTTATCTAGCCCTCGCGCAGCAGCACGCGCGCGAGCGTAAGCTGCCGGCGGTGGTTCAGGCGCTGACCTTCGCGCGGATGGCCGCGCTGAGCGATCGGCTCGCAGACGCCGAGACTGGGGCGCTCCGTGGGCTGGCTGGGCTGGCGGAGGGGGCGCTGGCGGGGGAGCGCGGTCGGCGGATCGTAGCAGGTGAGCGCTTCGACCTCACGTTGGCGGTCATGCGGGGGTTGAGGCGGCACTTCGTCGCCGAGCTGACGCAGCTCGCTGGCACCTTGCGCAGCCGCCTCGGCGAGGACCGGCGGGCGCTGGCGCTGCTCGCACGCTCCATCGAGAGGGCCCCCCGGAGGGTGTCGGCTTGGATCGAGCTGGGTCTGGCGCGCGCACGCGCCGGCGAACTGGCCGCGGGGCTGAAGGCCCTGCGCCGGGCGGGGCAGCTGGCGCCGAGCAGCTCGCGGGTCCGTGGGCTTCGGCGCGTGCTCGGCCGTCTGATCCAGGCCGCCCCAGGGGCGTCGAAGGAGCCTCAGCTCGCGCGTATGCGGCGGTTTTTCGCGCTCGGCGTCCCAGGCAGAGCGGCGCGGCTGCTCGAGAGCTTGGTCGCGTCGCGGCCCCATGAGCGCTCGCTCTGGGTCGGCCTCATCCTCGCCTGCGCGGCGGCGGGTGATAAGGCCGGTGTCCGCCGCACCCTGCGGCGGGCGCGCGAAGAGTTCGGCGCCGAGCCCGGCTTGGATCGGATCGTTCACCAGGCCAACGAGCGCTACGCGCAGCTCGTACGGCGGCTCGGTCGCGAGCCCCAACCCTGATAACCTGTCCGAGGACCAGACCTCCATGACCGCCTGCCGGCGGATAACCATACGAGACGTCAGCGGCGCGCAGACGATCGAGTCGTCACGCCGGTCTGGTGTATACTCGCGAGGTGTTCATACGGTGCGACCTCTTTGTGGCCATCAGCTTGCTTGCCGCTGGGTGCGCGGTCGACGGGGGTGTCGTCACTGGGCGGGGGCTCGCCATCTCAGAGCAGGAGCAGGGTGTCGAGGATATCGACGGCTCCAGCGGCGCCTGGCGCGCGCGGCGGGCCAAGCATCCGGTGCTCGGCTCACATGTGCTCGCGTTCCTCGACCGCCGCGCGGCGCTCTCGCCAGAGGACCTGTCGCGTTGGGCCGATCGTCGAGAGTTCTTACGACGATCCGACGGTCGCTTGCAGGTCGAGGCGCCGCTGCGTGTCGGCTTCTCCGCTGCCGATCTCGACGTGGCCGCGCTCGAGGCGGCGGGCGCCTCCCTGCTGACTGGCGGCGTGACCATCGTCGACCTCGCCGTGCCGATCGATCATGGCGTCGCCGGCCTCGAGGCGGTGATGCGCGCTGCTCCTGCCTTACGTGCGCTCGACACGCCGCTCCTGCCCACACAGGAGGTCGGCGCCGCCGAGACCCAGGGCGTCAAGAAGACGCTAGCCGATACGTTCCACGCCATCGGGACGAAAGGCGGGACGGTCGAGGTCGCCGTCTTCGACGTGGGCTGGACGAAGTGGTCTCCGTCGAAGGCCTCTGGAGACCTGCCGAGCGTCAGCGCGGACCCGTCACCCGAGGATGGCGGCACGCATGGCACCAACTGCGCTCAAGTCGTCGCCGATATGGCACCAGATGCGGTGATTCGCGCCGTCGACGCCTCGACGTTGGCCAAAGAAGAGGCCTTCATCAACAACACCTTGGCCAGCACCTCGGTGCAGGTGATCACCCGCAGCCTCTCGGGGACCCATGGCTACTACTCCGACGGCCGAGGCCCTTACTGCGACAACGCGACCAAGGCCAAGGGGATGGGCGTGGTGACGATCAACTCCGCCGGCAACTACGCAGACGGGCGCTTCTGGCGGGGCACCTTCAAAGACTCGGACGGCGACGACTGGCATGAGTGGTCCGGCTCCGACGAGGTCCAGACGATGACGGTGACGAACTCGAGCCGGATCAAGGTCAACCTCGATTGGAACGACTACCCGACCAGCAACGTCGACTTCGATCTCTTCCTCGCGTTCAAGAAGAGCGACGGCACCTGGGAGAACGTCGAGACCAGCGAGCGCACGCAGAGCGGCAGCCAGTCGCCCCGAGAGTGGATCGTGCTCAACAACCCGACCGCCGGCACCTACGGGCTCTCGGTGAAGCGCAAGAGCGGCTCGGGTTCGATCTCGATCCGTGTGTTCGCCTACGCCGGGCCCAAGCTCCAACACCACCAGGCCAAGGGCTCGCTGAACGCGCCGGCCACCTGCGCCGATGTGATCTCGGTCGCGGCGATCCCCCAGGCTCAGTACACTGTTGGCCCGCAGATCGCCTATAGCTCGCAGGGGCCAACCTGGGACGGTCGGATCAAGCCCGACGTGGCGGCGCCGACGCTGGTCAAGACGTCTATCAAGACCAGCTTCTCTGGCACGTCTGCCGCGGCGCCCCACGTCGCCGGTGCCCTCGCGCTCTATATCGACGCGATGAACACCAACGCCAACGCGGCGGCGGCCGCCCTGCTCGCCGATGTGGCGCCGATGGGCTCGAACTCTCCCAACACTACCTATGGTCGGGGGCGGATCGCGCTGGACTTGAAGCGCGCCGGCTGCGTCTGCAACCCCGGCGATCAGCAGAGCTGTCAGACCAGCTGTGGTGGAAACGGGAGTCGTAGCTGCTTGGCCTCTGGCTGCAGCTGGTCGAGCTGCGTTCCACCGAAGGAGACCTGCAACGGGAAGGACGACGACTGCGACGGCGAAGCAGATAACGGCTTCGCCTGCGCGATCGGTGAGACGCGGGTCTGTATCTCGAGTTGCAACACCGCCGGCACCCAGACCTGCTCAGCCAGCTGCGTCTGGTCGAGCTGTGTGCCACCACGAGAGACCTGCAATGGGAAGGACGACGACTGCGACAAGGAGATCGACGAGGACAACGTCTGCGGGCCTCCTGGCCGCGATCTTGGGCCGGCGCCGAGCGACAGCGGGGCGGGACCGCGGGACGGGGCGCGGCCCCGCGACGGGGGAGGGGGGCGCTTGGATCGGGGCGCCGGTCCGAGCGGCGTGTTGCACCTCGAGGGGGGCTGTGCCACCGGCCGTGGAGGGGCTGGGTCTCCGTTGCTGCTGCTACTGCTCACCGTGGCCTTGCTGGCTCGACGCTTCCGTTTCAGGCGAAGCGCTCCTGGAGAGCCCCCCTCAGACGCCGGCTCTCCTGACATGCGAGCCGCCCTACACATTCCTCCCGTCGTCGGGCACAGCACTGGCGGCCGCTTTCTAGGCCTCAGAACGTTCGCCGCACCACCAGGCCGATCAGGAAAAGGCGTTTCACTAGAGCCAAGGGCATTACATTCGAGGCGATGAGCGAGGCGCTACAGATCAAACTCGACGAGGAGGCGCAGCCGCTGCGCCCCGGCGGCGTGGTGCGCGGGGCGGTGCTCGTCGCGGCAGAGGCCAGCTGGTGCGACGTCGAGCTGACGCTGGTCTTCGTCGCCGCGGTGCTCGACCATGAGGTGGCGTTGACCCTAGAGCGCGAGAGGCTCGCCGGCTTGCCTGAACGTGGCCGCCGCCCCTTCACCCTCCCGATCCCCGCGGCGAAGCGGCCCTTTGCCGGCGAGCGGCTCACCCTGCGGCTCGAGCTTCGGGCCGAGGCGTCGCCCTTCGAGGCGCCAGCCGCGCCGGTCGCCGCGACACCCTGCCAGCTCGCGATCGAGCCAGATCCAGCCGAGCGACTCCACCTCGTCTTGCCCCAGGAGGCTAGCGCCGACTACCGCGGGGTTCGGAGACGCCTCTTTGCCCTCGCCGCCGGTCCCTTGGGTCTCGCGGGGCTCTGCGCTCTCGGCGGCGCCGCCGGCCTCGGTGGGCTCTATGTCGTCGCCGTGCTGGTCGGCGGGCTCGGCGTCGGCCTCGGGGCCGGCGCCTGGGGCCGCTACCGCGAGATCTGCGACGCGCCCCGGTTCTTCGCCGTGAGCGCCGAGCGCGTCGCCGAGGGTAGCTATCGCACGGCAGTGCGTGGCGAGCGGCTCTATGTGCAGCTCGACTACGGGGCCAAGGTCGCGCTCCGCGGCGCGAAGGCGATCCTCGAGGTGCGCGAGGGTGTCGAGGTCTCGCCCTCATGGGACCGCGCGCTCCTCGGTGGCGGCGATCGTGTTCGGACCACGCTGCCGCTGGCCCACGTCCAGACCCTCTACTCTCATGAGCTCGAGCTCGCGCCCCGCGGGGCGGCGGGGCACTACGAGGGACTGCTCGACGTGCCCTCCGGTCGGGAGCAGCCGCCACCGAGCTTCACGCTACGCCACGACCAGGCGCGCTTCAAGGCCACCATCGCCTGGGTGCTGGTGCTCGAGACCGAGCTCTCTGACGGCGGCCGCTGGCGCTACGAGCTGTCGATCCACGCTCAGCCACCTGGTGGTATCTGACGCCAGCAGGGCGTCGGTCCCATCGCCTTTCGCGCCAACACCCGCGCCGAGCTCGACGGCTGGCGCGAGCGCGTCGTCGGGCATGGTGTCGAGATCGAGTCCGAGGTCGACTGGCCGCGGGGTGGGCGATGGTTCTACTTCCGCGATCCGGCGGGCAACTGCCTCGAGATCGCGATGCCCTCGATCTGGGGTCTGACCGAGAACGTCCGAAGCTAGGTGGTGTGCGAGTCGGTGTCATGGTGGTGTGAGGAGTCGCGTGCCCTACGCCACAGTGCTAGAACCTGCGCATGAAGACAGTATCGACGATAGGCGCGCTCGTGCTGACCTGCGCGTTCTCCGGCTGCGACTCCGAACCTCGGCGGCTTGCTAGCGATGGCGGCCTCGATGTCTCCCCGCACGACGGCCCGAAGGTGAACAAGCCCGACGGGCAGGTGCCCCTACCCGACGTGGGTGTCGAGGTCTTTCCAGGTGAAAACCCCGGTGGCGGGACGATCTACTATGTAGCGCCGAGCGGCAAGAACACGAACGCTGGCACCGAGGCGGCGCCGTGGAAGACGCTACAGCACGCCGCCGACCAGGTCGAAGCGGGGGACATGGTGGCCGTCAAGGCTGGCAGCTATAGCGATGGCTTTGAGCTCACCACCTCTGGCACCGCGGCCAAGCCGATCACCTTCCGCGGCGAGGGCGCCTCGAAGGTGACGATCACCGGCGGCGGGCAGGACACGATCTATCTCGACCACGCCGACCACGTGAACATCGAGCAGCTCTCAGTGATGAACGCCTCGCGCGCCGGGCTGCGGCTCAGCTTCGCCCACCACGTCGCCGTGCGCCGCTCGGTCTTCGGCGACAACGGCACCTGGGGCATCTTCACCGACTTCTCCGACGATACGACCATCGAGGACTGCGAGACCTATGGCTCGAAGGCCGAGCATGGCATCTACATCAGCAACAGCTGCGACCGCGCGATCATCCGACGCAACCGCTCCCACGACAACAACGCCGGCGGGATCCAGATCAACGCCGACCCGAGCATGGGGGGAGACGGCATCAGCAGCGACTGTGTGATCGACTCGAACATCATCTACAACAACGGCCAGGCCGGCGGCGCCGCGATCAACCTCGCCTCCGTGCGCGACACCGTGATCTCCAACAACGTGCTCTACAACAACAAGGCCGGCGGGATCGCCGGCTGGGACGATGGGCAGGGCTCCAACTGGGGCAGCAAGAACGTGACGATCATCAACAACACGATCTACTTCAAGGCCGGGCAGGGACGTTGGTGCGTCTCGATGAAGGACGGCAGCACGGGCGCGATCATCCGTAACAACATCCTCTTTGGCGGCGAGCGCGGTGGCATCGAGGTCGACGACACCACAGAGGCCAGCCTCGAGGCCGACCACAACCTCTTTCTCTCTGAAAAGCCCGTGGCTGAGAACGAAGACGGCCAGACCTTCCCCACCCTCGCCGACTGGAAGGGCGCTGGCAAAGGCGCCGGCTCGCTCACCGGCAGCGTCACCGCCGTCTGCTCGGGCATCGCCAGCGGTGACGCCCACCTCGAGGCGAGCGCCCCGGCGATCGACAAGGGCGTCGCGACGAGCGTCGTTGGTCATGACTTCGAGGGCGACGCCCGGCCCCAGGGCGGCGGCTACGACATCGGCGCCGACGAGTCGCAGTAGCTCCCTCGCTTTCCCTCGTACGTCTCCCGTCGCCGGGCACAGCGCTGCCGGCCGCTCTCTAGGCCTCAGAGAGCTCGCCGTACCACCACTAGGGCTCATGTCGTCGGCTACGGAATCGGCGCGGCAGCTCAGCACCCGGCTCGGTCCCGAACGTATAGGTGCTCCTAAGAGCAAGACGTGGCGCGGGTGCGGCGGCGGGCCGTGGCGCGCTTTTGGATAGCTCTCGGGAGGTGGTCGAGCTGCGTTGGTTCTCGGAGCTCCCCTTTTCGCTCAGACGGCCCACGCGGCGCGCTCGCCGATGTAGGCGCGGCCTTCATCCCTCGTGCGATTGGCTGCTTGCTCTGGGTGGTTGAGCTACCTGCTGGGTTGCTCGCGCTCGATCGTGGTGGGCGCGCCTCCCGGCGCTTCGGCCTAGAGCTTGCTCGCTGCGGCGTTGGGTGGTGCGGCCGGCGCGCTCTCCCGGCGGTCGCCATCGCGCAAAAGGTCAGACCGCGTCCGATGGCGTGCGATCGGCGGCGCGACAATGGGCTGCTGGCTTGCCCTCGTCATATAAATACCGGTGCAGCATCTCGGCGAGCGCGGCGAGACGACGCTGGCGCTCAGTCTCGTCCGGGTCGTCGAGCAGGATCTCGTGCACCACGGCCTCCACAGCGGCGACCGCCACTCGCGCGGCTGCGCCGAGATCGCTGACGCGTAGCGCGTTCGGGGTGGCCGTAGAGAGCGTCGCGGTCAGCTGAGCGATCACCCGCTCGTTTTCGTCGGCTAGCAGCTTCGAGATGTCGTCGTCGGTGTAACGCAGCGCGGACATCTGCCGATGAAACGCTGGAGCGTAGTGATGCAGTCGCATCGCCTGCCCGACGATGTCCGCGATCAGGTCCCGACTCTCGACGCCACCACGGGCCAAGCCCTCGCCCTCTAGTCGCTCGCGGACCATCTGATGCACCTCGCCGACGTGGTCGGAGAAGATCGCCACGAGCAACGCCTTCTTATCAGCGAAGTGGTTGTAGAACGAGCCGATCGCCACGCCGGCCTCGCGAGCGATCTTCTTCGAGCTGGTGTTGTGGTAGCCGTCGCGCGCGATCAGCTCAGCCCCAGCGCGCATCAGCTTGGCGCGGGTCTCCTCGGCTCGCTTTTGCACCCCCCGATCATAGCGCCGAAAGGTCGATGTGAACCAGGGTTCAGTTTGGTGATTGACAAATCTGAGCTATGGTTCAGAATTTGAGCGAAAGGAGGCGCTGATGTCACACTCCGCCACACTCTCGACCGAGCGCTCCGATACCTGTCCCGTGTGGGTCGGCTATCTCCTCGCCAGCCGGCTTCGCTGGTTGGTGCACAACCCCAAACGCATCATCGCGCCCTATATTGCCCCAGGCATGACGGTGCTGGACGTGGGCTCGGCGATGGGCTTCTTTAGCCTACCGGCGGCGCGGGCAGCGGGGGCGTCGGGGAACGTGGTCTGTGTCGATCTCCAGCCGAAGATGCTCGAGGTGCTGAAACGTCGCGCGCGGCGAAGAGGGCTCCTCGAGCGACTTGAGCTGCGAGCCTGCACAGCGGTCGACCTCGGCCTGGCTGATCTGGAAGGGCAGGTCGGCTTCGCCTTGGCCTTCGCGATGGTCCACGAGGCCGCCGACCCAGCCAGATTGCTCGAGCAGATCGCGAAAACCCTTCGTAAAGACGGGCGTCTCTTGGTGGCCGAGCCCAATGGGCACGTCTCCTCCCAGGCCTTCGCCGACACGGTGGTGGCCGCCGAGCAGGCGGGGCTGCGACTGCTCGAGCGGCCGAAGATCTCCTGGAGTCGTTCGGCGCTCTTCGCCCCTCGCTGAGCGCTGACATGCAAGATGAGGCGCCGCTCCACATCACGAGGAGGCGAGCCAGGTGGGCTCAGGAGCGGGAGGAGGGGGCGGTGTCGACGGTCTTGACGGTCTTGAGGGTCTTGACGGTCTTGTCGGTCTTGTCGGTCTTGTCGAGGCTCTCCTCCGGAGAGCCGCAGGCAGGACGCATTCAGGTCGAGACGCCCATCTTGGGCAGCACGACGATTTGCAAGAGCAGATAACCGCCCACGAAGAGTAAGAGCGTTAGCCAGTCAGGCACGGCGCACCTCCTGTCAGAGCAGAGCCCCTGCCTCGACCCAGTGTTACGAGCACCGACCAAATTCCTCCCGTCGCTGGGCACAGCACTGTCAATGCCTCAGGAAGCTCGCCATACCACCTGCAAGCAACGGACAAACGACAACCGCTGTGGTGTCGCAGACCCGCGCCGACGGGAGGGGAGGTGGTCTGCGCTCTAGAACCAGAGCATCGCCGTCGCGGCGCAGGTCACGGGGATGGTGAAGTTGTCGTCGAGGCGGTCGGAGAAGAGCTCGACCACGGTGCCGACGGCGGAGACGCTGGTGGCGATCGCGATCATCCGCAGCGGGCCCATCGGCGCGACGGCCAGGGCCAGGTAGACCAAAGAGGCGATGCTCGCGGTGGCGAAGAAGACGGCGCTGCCGAGCAGGCTCTTGTCGTTGACCAGCCGGACCTTTCCCCAACGTGCGCCAATGAACGACGCCGCCGGATCGCCGAAGGCGAGCACCAGCAGCGCGAGACAGACGGCGGGGTGCGGGGCGAACCAGAAGATCCCCAGCATCGCGAAGAGATAGTAGGTCGCCGAGTTGGTCTGATAGCGCTCGCGGGGGCGGACGATCAGGCCGAAGACCTTATCGACCATGAAATCGTTCCAGCGCTTCGAGAAGCGCCGCGAGATCTCCAGCACGGCGAAGGTGGTGGCGAAGCCGGCGAGGATCCACAGCGCCGTCGTCCGCGAGACGACCTGATAGAGCAGCACCACGCCGAGGCCCGTGACCACATGCAGCAGGCTGCGCGCCGGCCGCGGCAGGCGCAGAGCGCGAAGCTCCGTCTCCGGCGCGGGGCGCCAGACCTTCAGCGCCTTGACCTGCTCGACGAGGTCTTCATAGCGGCGGGTCAGCGTCGACCCCAGCTCGCCGATCGCCTTGGCGGTGCCGGCGCGCGCGGCCTTGGCGGCGCCCGGCGCCGAGGCCCGCTTGGCCAGCTCGCGGGCCCCCTGCTGTAGGTCGGCCGAGAGCTGCGTCAAGGTCTCGGTGAGCGCGGTCTGGCGCGTTTTGATGCTGTCACCGAGCTGCTCGAGCTGCTCGCCGCAGCACGCACAGAGCGCGCCGATCTGCTCGGCCAGCTCGCGCTGCTTGTCGCGCATGGCGGCGACCCAGCGTCCGTCGGAGAGCTTGGGTTTGGAGAGCTTGGCCGCCAGCCACCGCAGCTCTTTTGCGATCGTCGGCAGAACCTCTGCCAGCTCGTTGGATGGTTGAGGTAGGGGCGTCGTGCTCAAGGGGTGGACTCCTCAAACCATACTCTTAGCTCATCTGGGAGGTGTTTCGAAGCTCACGTCTGTAAGCGTTGGGTGAAAAAAGGGTGCTAGAGCGCTGATCAGCTTAGCGGACCGAGCTGCGCGAAGGATGCGGAATCACGGCGTAGGAGCGAGGAGGGCGCCTGCTGGTAGCAAGCAACCGACGAGCAATAACCGCCGTGATGTCGCAGACCAGCGCAGCGACGGGAGGTAAGTTGGTCAGCGCTCTAGCTGTCGCGTCGTCGCCGCCACGAGAGCAGCGCGAGCCCCAGCAGCAGCAGGTACGCGCTAGTGGAGCTCGTCGGGGCGTCGCTTCTGGCGACGGCGCAGCCACCGGCTTCCTCTGTGCTGGGCAGCTGGATGTCGGCGACGCGGGTCTCGGTGGTCTGGGCGATGTTGCCGGCCTTGTCTTCGACCTCGACGCGGACCTTCGCGTCGGCGGGAACCTGAAGCGTGGCGACGCCGTCGACGAGCTTACCCTCGACGCGCCTGCCATCGACGATCCACCGCAGGGCGAGCTCTCCGCTGGGCGTGACGAGGTCTTTGACCTCGGCGCGCAGGCCTTCGGCGTTGCGGATCAGCCGCAGCTTGGGCTCCACCGTGTCGATGGTGATCTTCAGCTGCGCTGGGCTGAGATCCGTGGTCCGATGCTGGCCGGCCAGGCGCGCCTGGATCTCGACCTGATGTTCGCCTTGGATCCAGAACAGCGGGTCGCGGAGGAGCATCCGCTTGGCCTTGGTCCAGGGGCGCCAGAACCCGCCGTCGACGCGAACGCTCCACTCGATCCCTCGGCGCCCGATCGGCGTCAGCGACGGAGGCACGACCGCGTCGAGCTCGAGCAGCACAGCCGGGCTGCGATCGGGGCTAAAGTCCGGGTGGGTTACGGCGAAGGCCGCCGTGGGCGGCACCTCGAGCTTGACCACGTGGGCGCGGGCGTCGACGCGTTGGCTATCCCGAGCGCCGGGGATGAGGTCGCCCGAGGCTGAGGTGCTCTGTGTCAGCTCGAGGTTGGCGAAGACCGCGAGCACGTCCTTGTTGTCGACGCTGGTGATCGAGCCGGTGTCGAGGCCGAGCTTGATCCCGGCGAAATCTGGCAGGGCGATCGGGTCGAAGCTGGTCGAGAACATCCCGGCGGCGACGTTGAGCACAGTGGGGAAGAGCTTGGCGAGCTTCGCCGGATCTTCGGCGAGCAGCTCGCTGTTGGCGATGGAGACGTTGGAGAGCGCCTTGGAGAGGTCGCCGAGCATCACCTGCAGGTTGCCCTGGCCGTTGGCGTAGACCAACGCCGGGACGTAGAGGTTACCCTTGACGGTGAAGAGCCGAACCCAGCGCTGCTCGATCAGCGCGTAGACGTCGGCCTTGAAGTCCTTGGCGGCGACCTTGATCAGCGGTTCGTCGATCACCGGGTTGCCGTCCTTGTCGGTATGCCAGGTGCCGTCGCCGAGGGTCACCGTCGGTGGCTTCTGCGGCCGCACGGCTAACAGCACCGGCACCTGCTCACCACCGGTGAGGACGTTCAGCGAGGGGACGAGCAGCGAGAAGAGGCCGCTGTTCAGCTGCGTCGAGAGGTTGGAGCTGACGTCGAGGCAGAGCGCGCCGCTGGAGTAGAGCGCGTAGGCGGCCTGGTCGAGGGTCTGGCGGTGGACGCCGATGCCGACGTGGAAGCTCTTGCCGTCAGGACGCGTGTTGTCACGGAAGATGTTCGAGCGGGTGATCGCGGCCTTCGGCGGCGGCGTGCAGCTCGCGCCGGCGACCTCGCAGTTGGGGACGCAGGGGTTGTGCTCGGCCGCTCGGAAGCCGCCCATCGCGCCGGCGGAGACGCCGCCGTTTTCGGTCTGGGCGTAGCCGCCGCCCCAGACGAAGTAGTCGAGCAGCCCCGAGGCCGAGGGGTCGAAGGCGGCGAGCAGCGCGGCGAGGTCGTAGCGCGCCTCGATGCCCGTCGGTAGCGTCTTGATCAGATCGTCGATCGCCTGCTCCATGGGCCCCTGGACGCCGTCGAGGAGCTTGCTCTTGAAGAGCCCACAGAGCCAGCTGGCGATCGTGCAGTCGAAACCGCCGGAGATGTCGATGTCACCGCAGTCGAAGTTGGTGATCGTCATCGTCTTGCGCTCGATCTTGAGCTTGTTGTGGTTGTTGGCGTCGATCACCAGGTCGATATCCGCAGAGAGCCCGGCGGTGCTCGGCGACTTGGCGGTGGTGTCGTATTGCGCGTCGCAGTTGAGCCAGCCCAGCGGCCAGGGGAGATCGTAGGCGAAGTAGAGCTTGTTGGTCGTGACCTTGGCGTCGAGCTTGAGGTTCAGTCGCGCGCCGCTCTTGGGCGTGATGTCGACCTTGGTGATGTCGATCGACGCGGTGCAAGGGTTGCTGCCACAGCAGACCTTCGTGGTGGAACTGCAGCCGCTGGGGGGGATCGTGAAGGTCAACCCGCTCGGCAGGAAGCTCAACATCAGCTTCTCGAGGTTCTGCTCGAGGTAGGTCACGCCGCTCGAGGTCAGCCGGATCTGGCCGGCGTTGTCGAAGCGATGCGCCTGAGGGAAGCCGCCGGGGATCGGCTGGCCGCTGCTGCAGCCGTTGCAGCCGCTGTCGGACGCACAGGCCGTGATCGTCGAGAGCGCGATGACAAGAAATAGGGGACGCCAGCGGCGACCGGTGGGGATCTTCAAGAGTCCTCCTCTCGCCGATCGGCTCCGTACGACCTACGACCGGCCAGTCATGATACCCGAGGACACGAGTCCGAGTCCATGGCCGCGCGTCTCAGGCGGCGGGAGACCCGCGAAGCGGGAGAATCATCGACAGTGAGCTATAGTCTCGCCCGATGACGTCGACGAAGACAGATCCCCCGGTGGATGACGCGGTGGGTGATGGCCCCGTCCAGGAGCCTGTCGCGATCGATCGTCGTACAGAGCTGGTCACGACGCTGGTGGTCTTCGCCGCTGTGACCCTCGCCTGTGCGCTGCTCTACCAGCTGCGTCGTGTTCCGCTGATCGCCCGCTTCATGCACGACGCCATCGCGGCGATCTTCTTGATCGTGCCTACGCTCCTGGTGATGCGGGCCAACGAAGACTTCGCCGACCACGGCCTCGTCGCGGCCCCCGTGCCGCGAGGGCTGCTCTATTTTGGCGGCCTCTCGGCGCTGGTCTTTCCGCTCTTCACCGCCGGCTTTGTGATCTACTACCAGACGGTCTGCGGCTGGGTCAGCGCGGGGAAGGCCCTGCCGGCGGTCTACAAACGGATGTGTCCTGCCTTCGTCGGCTCCTGGACCAAGATGCACCCTCGTATCGACAAGCGCTTCGGCTGGCTCGCCGCTGCGCAGCTTCTGGTGGTGGCGTTGCCCGAGGAGTATTTCTTTCGCGGCTACCTCCAGACCAAGCTCGAGCGGGTCTGGACGCCCAAGCGTCGTCTCCTCGGCGGCGGCCTCGGCGTGGCGTTGATCGCGACCTCGATCCTCTTTTCCCTCGCCCACGTACTGGTCGATTTCAACCCGCTCCGTTTCGCGGTTTTCTTCCCGTCGCTCGTTTTCGGCTGGCTCCGCAGCGCGACCGGATCGATCCTTGCGTCGGTGCTCTTTCACGCGTGTAGCAACCTGATCAGCGATGTCCTACACCGCAGCTTCTTCTGAGATGGCGTCTCGTGCCGACCAGGCCATCCTGCAGACGCCGACGGTGACCCGCCTGCGCATCGTCGGCGACGCTGGCGCGATCTTGCTGCTCGAGCGCACGGCGCGGAGCTTCATGATGCGTAGGTCGGCCGTGGTCACGCTGACGCGCACCTACGTCGACAAGGTCGGCGATCGCTGCCGCGTGGTCGACACGCGCCCGCGCCGTCGTGGAGGAGTTGATGGGTAGCCAACGCCGGGTAGATCCCTCCGATGTCGTGATCCTCGACGCGCTCCGTGGCGGGGGAGGTGGCTTCGTCTCTGGCGCCGCGCTCGCCGAGGAGCTCGGCATCAGCCGCGCCGCCGTGGGCAAGCGTGTCGGCCTGCTGCGAGACCAGGGCTGGGAGATCGAGGCCGTGCCGCGGCTCGGCTATCGGCTGGTCGACGAGCCGGATAACCTGCATCCGCTGGTGATCGAGGCGGGTCTCTCGACGCGCTGGCTCGGCCGAGACTATCGCTATCGGGAGAGCGTCGGGAGCACCAACGAGGCCCTGGCTCGCCTGGCCATGACCGAGGCGCTCTCGGCCGGCACGGTGCTGGTCGCCAATGAGCAGACCGCCGGGCGTGGGCGCCTCGGCCGGAGCTGGGTCTCGCCCCGCGGAGAGAACCTCTATGTCTCGCTGCTGCTGCGCCCGCCTTGGGCGCCCTCGCAGATCCCTCCGGTGACCCTCGCGGTCGCGGTCGCGGTCGCCCGAGCGCTGGAGACCTTCCTCGGTGACGCGCCGGTGGTGAAGTGGCCCAACGATCTCCTCGGAACGGGGGGCCGCAAGCTCTGCGGCATCCTGGCCGAGATGTCCGCCGAGCTCGACCGCTTGCATCACATCATCATTGGCGTGGGCGTCAATGTGAACCAGACGCGCTTCGGGCGCGGGATCACCGCGACCTCCCTCGCCCGCGAGATACGCCAGCCCGTCTCCCGTGCGAAGGTGCTCGTTCGGGTGCTCGCGGCGCTCGAAGAGTGGCTCGACCTGCTGCTCGAGGGGGGCGACGAGGGGCGTGATCGGCTGCTCGACGAGTGGCTACTCCTCGCCGAACCTTGGCTCGGGCAGCCTGTGGTCGTTCGTGGGGCCAATGACGAGCTGACTGGCGTGGCCGCCGGGATCGACACCTCGGGGGCGCTGCTGGTTGAGGCTGATGGCGAGACGCATCGGGTCTTGGCAGGCGACGTCACGCTCGCCTAGAGCGCTGACCAACGTCCCTCCCGTCGCCGCGCCGGTCTGCGACATCGCAGCGGTTGTCGCTCGTCGGTTGCGTGCGACCAGCAGGCGCTCTGCTCGCTCCGACGCCGTGACGCCGCATCCTTCGCGCAG
The DNA here is from genome assembly GCA_002747355.1 of Pseudomonadota bacterium. GTDB lineage: Bacteria > Myxococcota_A > Polyangia. The sequence continues at coordinate 18,279 of PDPC01000061.1, forward strand.
CTCGGTCCGGTAAGCGGATCAGGGCTTTAGCAGGATGTCCACCCCCTCTGGTTCGGTGCGCGGCGAGTGGCGTCGCCTGTGGTTTGCGCTCACACTTCATAGCGTCTAGAAGGTTGCCGTGTCACGCCGTCGCGAAGTCGAGCACGCCGAGCACACCGAACACGCCGGACCTCGGTTGTGAAGGGGCGCATCCCCGAGCGGGTGATCGCGGAGATCCGAGATCGGGCGGATATCGTCGAGATCATCGGCCGACATGTGGAGCTCAAGCGATCGGGAAGCTCGTTTATTGGGCTCTGCCCTTTCCACGACGAGAAGACGCCATCATTCAACGTCAACGCCGCGCGCCAGTTCTTCCATTGCTTCGGCTGCCGTGCCTCGGGTGACGTGATCGGCTTCTTGATGCGCGTCGAAGGGCGCGAATTCATGGACGTGATCGAGGATCTCGCCCAGCGGGTCGGGATCGAGCTCGAGCGCGAAGAGCAAAGCCCGAGGCAAGCCGCCGAAGACGCCCGGCGGCGCAGTGAGAAGCAGCAGGGGCTCGACCTCAACGAGCGAGTCACGCGGCTCTATCAACGCTATCTGCTGGAGAGCGACGTCGGCCGAGAGGCCCGAGACTACATCGCGGGGCGGGGCATCGATGAGACGATTACCGAGCGATTTCGCCTCGGTTTTGCGCCCGCGACGGGCGACGTGGTGGCGCAGCGGCTGGCCGATCACGGGGTTGATATGGCGTTGGCGGCGCGCCTCGGCCTGGTCGCCAAGCGGCGTCGCGGCGAGGGGTATCACGACCGCTTCTGGAACCGAGTGATCTTCCCCTTGATGGGCGTGTCGAGCGAGGTCCTGGGGTTTGGTGGTCGGATGCTGGGGGAGGGTGACGGACCCAAGTACGTGAATACACCGGAGACTGTGCTTTATCACAAAGGCCAGGCGCTCTACGGTCTGGCCCAGGCGGCGACGGCGATCCGCAAACGAGGCGAGGCCTTGCTGGTCGAGGGCAACTTTGACGTGTTGCAGATGCACCAACACGGCTTCGCCAACGCCGTGGCGCCGATGGGCACGGCGCTGACACCTCAACAAGCGCGGATGCTCAAACGCTTCGCTCAGCGCGCTGTCGCGATCTTCGATGGAGACAAGGCGGGCAAGGCAGCGGCGCTGCGCTCCGTAGGAGTGTTGCTGGAAGCTGAAATCGACACCCACATCGCCACATTGCCACCAGGAGAGGATCCAGACAGCTTGCTGCGTGGAGCGACAGGAGGCGAGGGGGAGCGAGCTCCAGCGCTGATGAAGGTCCTCGACGCGGCACGGCCCGGGATCGACTACGTGTTGGCAGAAGAGCGCTCGAGTATGGAAGAGTCTGTGCCTGGCCGTGCCCGCGTGGTCGAGCGCGTGGCCAAGCTCGTCGGTCTGCTGAAGAGCAAGGTCGCACAGCAGCTCTACGTTGATCGCCTCGCTCTCGAGCTCTCCATCGACCGCCGCACGGTGGAGCGAGCTGTCGCGGGTGAGCGGATCAGCCGTCAGGCGGCAGCGCGCGAAGCTCGGGCAGCGCAACGATCAGCGTCTGACTCCAGACGAAGCGTCTCCGGCGATCCGGGGGCCAACGCCCCCCACACCTCTGGCGCTGGGATCCCCACCGGAGGAGCGCCGAGGTCCGGCGTGGCCCCGGCCACGCGCTTCGACCCGGCGGAGCTGGATCTGCTGAAGATCCTGCTTGAGCATCCGCGGCTCTTTCCGCGCGCCGAACGCGCGAATCTTCGTAGGCTTTTGACAAGTGATGCGCTGCGCGCTACCTATGCGGCCGCTGCCTCCGTGCAAGCTGAAACTGGGCGCGTGGAGATTCACAGGTTGCTAGCATCGGCCGATCCCCTGGTGCGTGACGCCGTGGCTCAAGCTGGAACGTCGCAGGCCTTTGCCGGCGGCGATCCCAACCGAGCTCTCGACGAATGGGCGTTGACCGCCTTACGCAAGCGCTTGGGCAGGCTACGCAAGGGAATCAACACCCAGATCTCGCGACAGCAGCAAGAGGGCGGAGAGCCACACAACCTGTTGCAGGCGTTGGTTGCCTCACAAGAGCTGACTCAGCGCTTCGACCGGGCACGACGAAGTCGCCAACTGGAGGAGGCTTGGGCGCTGGTCCCCGAGCTGATCCAAGTAGAGCAGGACATCGATGACACGCAGTGAGAAGAAGGGACGCGCGACCAAGAAGGCGACCGCCGCCAAGGCGCGCAAGGCTTCGAGCACAAAGGCCTCGCCGAGCAAGGCCAAGACGTCCACCAGGTCAACGTCCACCAGGTCAACGTCCACCAGGTCAACGTCCACCAGGTCAACGTCCACCAGGTCAACCAAGAAGCCGGCGACAGAGAAGGCGACCAAGGCTTCATCGAGCCGGTTAAGCAAGAAGGCGGCCAAGGCGACCAAAGCCAAGGCGCCGGTGACCAAGGCGCCGGCGACTAGAGCCAAGGCGCCGGTGACCAAGGCGACTAGAGCCAAGGCGACGGCGACCAAGGCGACCAAGGCGACCAAGCGCGCAGGGGCCAAGCGCGCGTCGAGCTCAGGGAAGGGGCGCAAGGGCGCCAGCGAGAAGAACGGAACGGCGGATCTGCGTGGACACGCGGAGAAGCTGGCCGAGGAGCGCGGCAAAGGCGATGAGCAGCAGGCGACGACGGCTGAGCTGGCAGCCCAACGTAAGAAGCTGATCAAGCTCGGCAAGGCCAAGGGCGTCCTGACTCTCGACGAGGTCAACGACAACCTCGCCGATGTGGTCACCTCCGCCGACCAGATCGAGGATCTGCTCGAGGCCTTGGGCGCCGCCGGCGTCTCCGTGGTCGACTCTTCCGAGCGCAGGGCCGCACGTAAGGGCAAAAACGGCGCCTCGGACGAGAAGGAAGAAGACGAAGACGCCACCTACAAGACCAACGACCCGGTGCGGATGTACCTGCGCAAGATGGGGTCGGTCTCGCTGCTGACCCGCGAGGGAGAGGTCGAGATCGCCAAGCGCATCGAGGAGGGCGAGCGGCGCGTTTTGCAGGTCGTGCTCCAGTCCCCGATCGCTTCACAAGAGATCATCACTATCGGTGATGCCCTAAAGAAGGGCAAGCTGCGCGTCAAAGAGGTGATCCGCGACTTTGATGACGAGGACGCGGAGTTCGACGAGGAGTGGCACACCGAGCGGGTGATCAAGATCATCGAGAAGGTGCGTCGCCTCGACCGCGAAAACTCCAAGGTCTATGAGAAGCTCGCCGACAAGCGGATCAGCGAGGCTCGCCGCAAGAAGCATCAGGCGACGATCGGCAAGACCCAGCAAGAGATGTTCGATCTGCTCTCCGAGCTGCGCATCAACAAAAAGCAGATCGACCGGATCGTCCTGCGGCTGAAGTCGATGGTCGCGCGGATCGAGCGTTCGGAGGCCGAGATGGCCGAGATCTCCGACCGCACCGGGCTCTCTCTGACGGAGGTCCGGAAGTCCCTGCGCGAGGCGCGACGCTCGCCGAAGGACGAAAAGCGGATCAACCGCAAGCTCGGGGCGACGACCGAAGAGATGGCCGAGATGGAGCGCCAGCTCAAGGAGTCGCAGCGTGAGCTGAAAGAGGTCGAGGAGCTCTCTGACCTCTCATTGGCCGACCTTCGGCGGACCTACCAGCAGATCGCCGAGGGCGAGCGGATGGCCGAGCGCGCCAAGGCCGAGCTGGTGGAGGCCAACCTGCGCTTGGTGGTCAGCATCGCCAAGAAGTACACCAACCGCGGCTTGCAGTTCCTCGATCTGATCCAGGAGGGGAACATCGGCCTGATGAAGGCGGTCGACAAGTTCGAGTACAAGCGCGGCTACAAGTTCTCGACCTACGCCACCTGGTGGATTCGTCAGGCGATCACCCGCGCGATCGCCGATCAGGCGCGGACGATTCGCATTCCAGTGCACATGATCGAGACGATCAACAAGCTGATCCGCACCAGCCGCTATCTCGTGCAGGAGCTCGGTCGAGAGCCGATCCCGGAAGAGATCGCCGAGAAGATGGAGCTGCCCCTCGACAAGGTGCGTAAGGTGCTGAAGATCGCCAAGGAGCCGATCTCCCTCGAGACGCCGATCGGCGAGGAGGAAGACTCGCACCTGGGCGATTTCATCGAGGATAAGAGCGTCGTCAACCCCTCGGACGCGGTGATCAACATGAACCTCGCCGAGCAGACACGGAAGGTCTTGGCGACGCTCACGCCGCGCGAGGAGAAGGTGCTGCGGATGCGCTTTGGCATCGGCGAGAAGTCAGACCACACCCTCGAAGAGGTGGGGCAGGACTTCGAGGTGACGCGCGAGCGTATTCGCCAGATCGAGGCCAAGGCGCTGCGTAAGCTGCGTCATCCCTCGCGTTCGAAGCAGCTCAAGTCCTTTGTGGAGAGCTAGGATGCAATAGGGGGGGGAGACTCTGCGCGGCCGCGTTGACAAATCACGCTCCGCGGTCCAGAGTAGCCCCTGTTTTTCGGGGGGCCATCATAAGGCCCCCTAAGGGCCCATAGCTCAGCGGTGAGAGCTACCGGCTCATAACCGGTTGGTCCCTGGTTCGAATCCAGGTGGGCCCACTGGCACTCTGGTGTTTCGAGACTCGTTCTCGACTCCCCGGTAGCCGGCGCTGAGCGTAAGCATCAAGCGTCTCCGGTGCGCCGGAGCGCAGGTGGAGAAAGAGCGTTGCGAGAGCAGCTCAAGTTGCTGGAGGACCTTCAACGGATCGACCTCCAGCTGCAAGAATCAGAGCAAGCCTTAGCCGACCTACCGTCCAAGCTCCAGTCGATGAAAGACGATGTGCAGCGCATCGAGGCCATCCTCGGTGAGGAGCGCGAACAGCTGCAGGAGACCCAGGCCTACAAAAGTGAGCTCGAGGACGCGCAGGCCCACGACCGCGACCTGCTGGCCAAGACCAAGTCCAAGCTGGCCTCGATCCGCACGTCGAAGGAGTATATGGCGACGCAGCGGGAGTTCGAGACCAACCGTAAGCTCACCAGCGATCGCGAAGACGAGATCGCCAAGCTCGATCAGGCGATCAAAGAGAAAGAGGCTGTGATCTCCGAGAAGGAGCAGCAGCTCGAGGAGCTACGCTCTCACGTCGCCGACGAAGCCAAGGAGACGGAGAACCGCCTGGTCGAGATCGAGTCGACCGCCAAAGGGCAGCGCTCTGTGCGTCAGCAGAAGGCCGAGGCGATCCAGAAGGGCTTGCTCCGTAAGTACGACCGCATCCGCAGGGTGCGCCAAGGGACGGCCGTCGTGCCGGCCACCGACGGCGTATGCACCGGCTGTCGGATGCAGCTTCCGCCGCAGCTCTACAACATCCTCCAGCGCCAAGAGTCGATCGAGCAGTGTCCAAACTGCCAGCGCATCGTCTTCTACGAGGCTCCGCCAGAGGATGAGGCCGCCGAGGTATAGGCCGCGGCAGCGCCGGCCTGTCTCGACTCACCCGATGGGCGTTGACAAGACGCCGACCTTGCGCCACAAGTGTGTCGTGATGTCGCCGGAGCTGGCTGGGTGATCGCCGCTGCACCCGTTTGACGGGGGCAGGGGAGGAAAGTCCGAGCTCCATAGGGCAGGGTGCCGGGTAACCCCCGGTGGGGGCGACCCCAAGGAAAGTGCCACAGAAAGGAAACCGCCAGTCGTCTCGTGGCTTCGGCCTAAGGCGCTGGTAAGGGTGAAAGGGTGCGGTAAGAGCGCACCGGGGCGCTGGTAACAGAGCCCGCATGGTAAACCCCACCTGGAGCAAGACCGAACAGGGAGGGCTCGTCGCTCTTTCGAGCACGAGCCGGGACGGCCCGTCCCCATCCCAGGTAGCGTCGCTCGAGCCTCGTGGCAACGCGGGGCCTAGATGAATGATCACCACGCGCGGCGGGTAACCCAAGCGCGGACAGAACTCGGCTTACAAGCCTGCCTCCGACGACATCACACGTTCATTGGTCTGGGGGTGCTGGTTAGAGCGCTGAACCGCTGACCTCCCGTCGCCGCGCTGGTCTGCGACATCCCAGCGGTTGTCGCTCGTCGGTTGCGTGCGACCAGCAGGCGCCCTTCTCGCTCCTACGCTGT
>PDPC01000009.1 GCA_002747355.1 Pseudomonadota bacterium
GATGAAGATGACGACGATGATGGTCAGCAGCACCTCCAGGGTGAGGGCTTCGCGCAGGGTGTCCAGGGTTTCCAGGATGAGACCACTGCGGTCATAAAAGGGCACGATGGTCACGCGGGAGGCGCAGCCGTCTTCCAGATGGCGCACCGGCAGGCCGGGCGCGATGCGCGCGATACGCTCCTTGACACCCTGGATCACTTCCAGCGGGTTGGCCCCGTAGCGGGCAACGACCACGCCCCCTACCGCTTCGGCGCCGTCTTTGTCCAGGGCGCCCCGGCGCAGGGCCGGCCCCAAAGCCACGTGGGCCACATCGGACACCAGCACGGGCACGTCCCGGCGCAGGGACACCACGGCGGCTTCGATGTCCGCCACCGTTTCCACCGTGCCCACACCGCGCACCACATACTCCACCCGATTGATTTCCAGGCTGCGCGCGCCCACATCCAGGTTCGATGCGGCCACAGCCCGGGAGACCTGGGCCAGGGTCACGCCGTGCAGGCGCAAGGCGTCAGGATCCACCTCCACCTGGTATTCCTGCTCGAAACCGCCGGCGGGGGCCACCTCCGCCACCCCGGGCGCGGCCAGGAGGGCGTCCCGAACCTGGAAGTCCTGGATGCGGCGCAGCTCGGCGGGGTCCCAGCCTCCGGCGGGGCGTCCCTGGTCGTCGCGCCCCTCCAGGGTGTACCAGAAAACCTGGCCCAGGGCCGTGGCATCCGGGCCTAGAGCCGGTTTCACATCCCGGGGTAGGGTGCCTGCGGGCAGGCTGGCCAGCTTTTCCAGGATTCGCGCCCGCGAGTCATAAAAATCCACACCCTCGTCGAAGATGACGTAGACGGTGCTGAAGCCGAAGTAGCTGTAGCTGCGCACGGTCTGAACGTGGGGCAGCCCCATCAGCGCGGCGGTCAGAGGATAGGTGATCTGGTCATCGATATCCCGGGGGGAACGGCCCGGCCATTCGGTGAAAATGATCTGCTGGTTTTCCCCCAGGTCGGGGATGGCGTCCACCGGCACCGGATTGCGGGGCAGCAGCCCCGTGCGCCAATCGAAGGGCGAGACCACCACGCCCCAGCCCAGGACCAGAAGCATCAGAAGAAAAACGATGAGCTTGTTGTCCAGGCAGAAACCGATCACGCCCGCCCAGAAACCTTGTGGCTTATTCATGGATGGACACCTCACTACCGCAGCGTAGCATCATGTCCCCGAAGTAGGGGTTGGCGATCTGCGGGTCCTGCTGAATCCAATCCGCGCCTGTGTTGTCAAAGGCCATGGGGCAGTGGAAAAGGCGCAGGGGCCGTTCCACCGCGGGATCGAAATCCTGGATCATGGCCCAAAGGGTGTCGCTCAGGGGCTGGAAGGGGACGCGCCGCGTTTCCAGGTTCGCGGCGCGCGCCAGCTTGTCCAGGGCGGGTCTCAGGGCTCGGGCATGGTCGTTCCAGAGACGCGCCACGCTCACCGGCAGGGTGCCGCGCTCCCTGTCTATCGCCTGATACGCGGCCACCACCTGGTTCGCGGCGGCGGCGCTGCCGGCATCGTCATCAGCGGCCAGCGTTCTTTGCAGCAGGAAGTGGCGACCAGCAACTCACCCAGATCCTGGTCGAAGGCGGCGGGAAGCTCCATTGGTGGACGGTGCCGGGGGGCGGCCGCGGGGAGGGGTTCGGAGGCTTGGCTCATCATGGACGCCTTGGCCTGGATCTGCAGGGCGCTGTCGATTTTGAAGGCGCCACGCACGACGACATGCTCCCCTTCTTCCAGGCCGGAGGCCACCAGGTAGAACTCATCCGCGCGCGGCCCCAGCTCCACGGTGCGTCCCGTGTAGACGGTTTGCTCATCCACGGACCGCCGCACGTAAACGACGGCCCGGTTGCCCGTCAGCAGGGGGGCGGTGGCGGGAATCACCAGGGGCGGGCGCGCCACTTCCTTCCCGGCTACGGGCACCCCGCCCTCAGCCAGGACGGCCTCCACTTGGGCGCTCACCAGCAGGCCGGGTTTGAGCAGGCCGTCGGGGTTGGGTACCTCCACCCGAACCTCGCAAGTGCGGGTGCGCTCATCCAGGATGGGGTCGATGAAGACGATCTCTCCGGTGAACACCTGCCCCGGCAGATTGCGGGTCCGGAAGACGACCTCCTGACCGCGGCGCAGCCAAGTCAGGTCCCGCTCGTAGGCTTCCAGGGTAAGCCGGACCCGGCTCAGATCCGCCACGGTGTACAGCACGCCGCCCCGGGGCACGTACTGCCCTTCCACGGCTTTACACTCCAGAACGATCCCCGGGAATTCGGCGTTGATCACGACATGTTCGCCGGGGGCGGTGCCGGCTTCGATCTGGGCGATGCGCTCGGCGGGAACCCCCAGCAACGCCAGCTTCCGGCGGGCGGATTCCCGCAGCGTCGCCGCTTCCGCTTCCCCCGTGTCCACGGCCTGGGCGGCCAACTGCAACTCCACCTGGGCGGCGTAAAGCTCGGGGCTGTAGATCCTGGCTAGGGGCTGCCCCGCGCGCACGCTCACGCCACGGGTGCTGACCTGAAGCTGATCCAGACGGCCGGCATACCAGGCGGTCACGTCGCGCACCCGGTCATCATCCACCGTCACCCGCCCGACCAAGGGCACCCGGCGCGTCGGGAAGCGGCGTTCCACCGGGGCGACGGCCACCGCGATCAGGGCCGCTGCTTCCTCGCTGAGGGCCAGATCACGGGGGCCCAGACCACCGGAATCTTCTTCCAGAGGAATCAGATCCATGGAGCAGATGGGGCACTGTTGATCATTGTCAGGCAGGATGATTTGCGGGTGCATGGAGCAGGTCCAGCGCGTTTCCCGCCGGGTTGCGCCATCGTCGGCGGGCCCCGGATCATGGCCGGGTGCCTCGATCAGGCGTCCCAGGAAAAAAGCCACAGGCAGAAGAACAATGAGCAGAAGCCAGGGTAAGCGTTTCATGACTATTCTCCGGGAAAAAACAGGAAAGCGTCCCCACCACCGCCCTGGAGGATGTCCAGATCCACCAGAGCCAGGGCCCGGTCCGCCTCATGGCGCAATTTTTCGATTTCCAGATCCAGGATTTCGCCGCGGATGGACAGGAGCTGGGCCAAGGCGCCCCGGCCGGTTTCGTAATCGGCGCGGGCGGCCGTTCGCAGCTGGCGGGCAGCGGGAAGCAGGTCGTCCGTCAGCAAGGCGAGCCGGCGTTCCGCGGCGTGTAGCCGGAAAAGGACGCGCTGCAATTCGTCTTCCAATTCCAGCTCCAGATGTCGGCGGTCAGCCGCCGCCATCTCCCGGCGTCCGGCCGAGGCCTGACGCCGGGCCGAGGCCTTACCCGACCACAAAGGAAGGCTCACCGCCACCCTGGCGATCACCGGATCCTTGCCGCTGTCCGTGACGCCGGGCATGGTGGCCTGGTCGGTCATGATGTAGTCCAGGCCCAGGGTCAGGCCGGGTTTCCCGCGCAGGCGGGCGGTGTGTTCATCCTGGGCATAGCCCTGTTCCTGCAGACGCAGGCCGGCCAAGGCGGGGTTGGCCGCGCGCACGTGCTGAATCATCGCCGCCGGATCCGGCAGGTCGTCCGGGCGGGAGGGTAGCGTTGCCTGGGGCGGCATCGCCAGATCCGTGGTCCGGTCCGTGGCCCAGTTGGCCGGCATACCCGCCGCCACGGCCAGGGAGGCCATGGCCGGCCCCAGGGCGTCCTCGATGGTCAGCAGGCGGTTCCGCAGGCGTTGCCGGCTCATGCGCAACCGCACCAGGCCGGTGTAGGTCATGCTGTTGCTTTCGTAAACCGCGTGGGCGGTGGCCAGTTCCTGCTCCAGCAAATCGCCCTTGCGGGCCACCAATTTCTGCTCGGCTCGCAATCGGGCCACCTCGAACCAGGCGCGATAGATCTCGCGCCGCACCTTCAGCCCTGCCGCACGACCGCGCTCGTCGGCGGCCTGGGCCCGCAACCCGGCCGCCTCGGAGGCGGACCCCAGGGTGCCGAACCAGGGAATGCTCTGGGAAAGGGAAAACACCCGCTGCTGGGCACCCACCCGGGTTTCCACGGGCACCAGCATTTCGCCCCAGGCCAGTTTCAAATCCGGCAGGGATCCGGCCACCACGGCGTCCTGCCGCAGGGCCGCGGCCTGGGCCCGGGCGGCGATCAGGGTCGGGTGATGGGCTTCAGCGTAGGCCAGAAGATCTCCAAGATCGCGTGATGATGGGCTTGGGACTTGGGGTTGGGACTGGGTTCGGGCTGGGGCCGCACCGGCCAGCCAAAAGCCGCAGCCGACCAGCAGAATCATGCGCATCACGTGTTTCATATGGGACAAACCCTCTATCCTTATTCATGTCCAGGATGGAAGTATCCGGAGGACAGGTATCCGGAAGAGGGAGTTGCAGAAATCAGGCCATACCTTAAATTGCTAAAAAACAATGGTTTGAAGGCGCTTTGGCCAGACGGTGGAGATTATTCTTCAATGTTTTCGAGAATATTCTTCATTTTCGGGATTCAGGATTGGCGGCATGACCGGTATTCCCATGCACGAAGGTTCTCTTTGGCGGCGTTACCGCACGGTGGCGTTGCTGATCGTTTTGGTCAGCAGCTTACACTATCTGACGCCGCACGGTAACCACGCCGCCCACCACGCCCCGCCCGTCGAGTCTTTCAACTGGAACGCCGCCTTCCACGGTATCTATCGTCGGCTGTATTATTTCCCCATTATCCTGGCCGGTTTTCGCGGGGGCGTGCGCGGTGGTTTCGGGGCGGCTTTGGCGGTGGTGGCCATTTACCTTCCCCATGCCTTTGCCCGGGAACTGAGGTTGGACTCGGTGGTCATCGCCGATCCCGGCATGCCCGCCGAGAAGATTCTGGAAATCATGCTTTATCTGGCCATGGGCCTGCTGGCGGGATTGCTG
>PDPC01000010.1 GCA_002747355.1 Pseudomonadota bacterium
CCGTGACCGTATCCGTGATGCCCCCGGTACCGTCGAGCGCCGCGAGCTTGGCGAAATCCGGCAGCCCCTTGAAGGTGACCACGCCGACGCTATCGCTGGTCGCCTCGACGGCGGTGAAGCCACGAGCCGAGGGCATGCCATCGTTGATCCAGGCCCAGCCGAAGTTGGCGCGGGCGGTGGTCTTGACGTTGCCCGCTGGCGAGCCGTCGGCGTTGATCACGCGAATCTTGAACTCCTGACCGTCGGGCACCACCGGCGTGAGCGCGATGGGGCCGAGGGAGGCGGTGCCGTTGTTGCGCGGGAAGTCACCCGCGGCGTCGTCGATGTTGGCGTCGAAGCGGGCGCCGAGGTGTGTCGCGGGCGGGGTCATCTCGATGATGAACTGCCCTGCAGGGACCTTCTCGATCAGGAAGCGCCCGTTGGCGTCGGTGACGATCGCCGCAGCTTCGGCTGCCGGAAAGACCTTCGCCCCAGCGATCAGCTTCACGGTCACGCCGGCCAGCGGCTGCCCGGTCGCGAGGTCGACGACCACGCCGCCTACCGAGCCCATCGGCGAAACGTTCGTCACGCCGAGGGCGTCGTCGCTGGAACCACAGCCCCAGACGCCGCCGATGGCGAGCAACAGAGCCAACGAAAGCGCGTTGATAGTTCTCATGATGTGCAACCCCTTGCTAAAGGTAATGGTTTGCGAAAGAAAACTCGAACCAACCCTTGAATATCGTTCACCAATCCACACCAGCGCGACTCAACGAGATGAAAACGCCGGCAGGAGTATGGCGTTGCGAGCGGTGTTGTCACCGCTCGTGGCCAACACAATCCCGACCGTTGCCCCGGCGATCACGGCGGCTCCGGCGACCGCCCCGACGACCGGCCAGAACCACTTCGAGCTCACCATCCGCGAGAAGAAGCCTGGCCGCTTGGGCTCAGGCTTGGGCGGTGAACGGGTGACGCGGATCGCGGCGAAGAGGCTATCGACGAGCTTGTTGATGTCCTTCTCGGCCTCGAGGGTGTTGATCGTCCCCTTCGCGCGCCCGACGATCGTGTCGATCTTGGCGTCATAGGCGTAGAGCTTGACCTGGAAGCGATCCGCGGCGCCGGTGATCTTCGCCAGCAGCAGCAGCTCGACGCCGAGCGACCTGGCGACCGTCTTCGAGGCAGAGGTGCCCCCGGCCATGATCGACGTCGAGGCCTTGGACAGCTGCGCCATCGGATCTCCCGCGAGCTTCTTCAGCGAGACCTTCACCACCGCGACGGTCTTGCCGCCTTGTACGTTCATCACGACGGTCTGGGGTTGATAGCCCATCGCCGTCACGGTGACGAGGTTGCGTCCCACCTGCAGCCCTTCGGCTATCGTCGGCGCGCGACCGAAGGCTTTGCCGTTGATGCTGACCAGGGCGCCGCTCGGCGAGGTATCAACCCTGCCCTTGCCCTTGCCAACCTCCGCTATGAAGAAATGAACGGTGTCGAAGACCTTCTTCATCCTCGGCGGAAAGCGCTTCTTGTCGTAGTCGGTCTTGGGGTTCATCACGAGGGCGCAAGAGAGCCACTCGCTGGTCTTGCTGTTGTCCCCGGCGAGGAAGTAGGCCAACCCCAACGTGGTCAGGGCCTTGACGTAGCGCGCGTGCAGCAGGCGATCAGGGCCAACGACATCGAAGGACTTCTCGAGCTCTTTGATGCCGGCAGCGACGGCGCGGAGGCCTTTGTCAATCTCCATGTTGGCGAGGTCCATCTCCCCCTTGTCGATCTTGGCGAAGGCCTCCTTGACCACCGGAAGCCGGTCGCCGGGTCCGACGAGCTTCTTGATCGGCGTCAACTCGACCTCGGCTCGCGTCGCCAACGCACGCTCGAGGGCGGCAGCCACGGCCTTGGTCTGCCCCTTCCCCATGCCGTCGGCGAAGAACGTCGCCTTCTCGGGAGCTCGAGCCGTGGGCTTCGGCCCCACCGCTAGCCTTGTCTCCGATGCCTCGGTCTTCGCCGGTGACGCCTTGGCGCCGAAGCCCCAGAGGCTCAGCCCCAGCGCGATACAGAGCGCCAGTCGCGGAGACTGCGCGGCCTCGCGGGCGCGATGCCCGCGAGGAGACTCGCTCGAACTACCATACATGCATCGAGAATCGTTCTCGGCGCGCCCTATGTCAAGCTGCTGCCGCGCCTTGCGGGGGCGAAGCCCCGCCCCTAGAATCCTCGCGATGGTCGCTGCACGCACCAGAGTCGTCGTCGTCAACCCAGCCGACGGCGGGTTCATCTACTGGCTGCTGAAGTTCTATCTCTTCGGCGCGATCACCCTCGGGTTGCTCGCCCTGGCCTCGCTGCCCGCGATCTACATCGCCGTGGCGGCCCGCGCCCCCGAAGCGCCAGACCTGGCTCGCTACGCAGACCAAGCCGGGCTGCCCTCCCGGATCAGCACCGCGGATGGGATGGTCCTGACCGAGCTCGCCAAGGAGCAGCGTCAACTCGTCTCCATACGCCACATCCCGAGGCTTCTGATCAAGGCCTTCCTCGCCGCCGAGGATCGCGCCTTCTATCGCCACGGCGGCGTCGACGTGCGTGGGATCATCCGCGCTGCCTGGGCCAACCTACGCGCCGGCGCCGTGCGCCAGGGCGGCAGCACGATCACGCAACAGGTCGCCAAAGCACACCTATCTCCAGAGCGGACGATCCAGCGTAAGGCCTTCGAGCTCGTGCTGGCGCGCCGCATCGAGGCGACCCACCAGAAAGACCAGATCCTTGAGTATTACCTCAACCACGTGTTCTTTGGCAGCAACGCCTATGGCGTAAAGGCCGCCGCGGATGAGTACTTCGGCAAGCGCCTCGACCAGCTGACCCTCGGAGAGATGGCGCTCCTCGGCGGCCTCGTGCGAGCGCCCTCGCGTTACTCCCCAAGGCGCAGCCTCCAGCGGGCCACACGGCGCCGCGACCAGGTGCTCGAGGCGATGCACGCCGCCGGCTTCATCGACGCCAGCACGCTGGCCAAGGCCAAGGCCGAGCGCCTCGTGCTGCGGGGGCAGCGCGATCCCGACCCGCTGCGCCGCTACGCGCCCCACGTCACCGAGTGGGCCCGACGGCTGCTCGTCCGGCGCTATGGTCGGCAGCGCGTCTACCGCGCCGGGTGGACCGTCTCGACCACCGTCGATCTCACGCTGCAAAAGCGCGCCCGTCACCATGCCACGGCCTCGGTAGAGGCGCTCGACAAGCGCCAAGGCTGGCGCGGACCGGTGGGGAGGCTCCGCACCCGCAAGCAACGCAAGCGCGCCTTGAAGCGGATCGAGGCGCTCTACGGGCCCTTGACGACCCTTCGCCACGATTTCCCCTATCTCGCCGTGGTCGACCGCGTCACACCCTCCCGAGCCAAGGCGCGGATCGGCAAGCGCACGATCGAGATCCCGCTGGCGCTGGCCACGTGGGCTCATCGCTACTCGCGCACCAACGCAAAAAACAAGCTCACCGTCGGCTCGATGACAAAGGTCCTCACCCCCGGCGACCTGATCTGGGTCGTCTCGCCGAAGACCTGGATGCGTCGCAAGAGCTGGGGCAGCACCACAGACCGCGAACCGATCATGGCGCTCGATCAGCGCCCGCGGGTGGAGGGGGTGCTCTACACCTACGATCACCAGAGCGGCTATGTGCTGGCGATGATCGGCGGCCTCGACTACGACCGCAGCACGTTCAACCGCGCCGTGCAGGCCTGCCGCCAGCCTGGCAGCACCTATAAGCCGATCTACTACTCGCTGGCGCTGAACGACGACAAGCACTCGATGGGCATGATCCTGCAAGATCGCCCCTACCAGCCCGAGCCGGGCGAGGCGTGGAACCCAAAGAACGTCCACGGGACCCTCGACGGCAAGGTCACGATGCATTTCTCGCTGGTCAAGTCGCTCAACCTGCCCTCAATTCAGCTGCTTCATAGCGCCGGCGGCTGCGTGCGCGACAAGCGGCGACGCTGTCGCTATCCCAAGGCTGCCGCCTGGGCTCGGCGCCTCGGCTTCACCACCCGGATCCACCCCGACAAGGCGCTCGCGCTCGGCGCCAGCTGCGTCCACACCGACGAGCTAACCCGGGCCTTCGCCACCTTCGCTCGAGGCGGCACCCAGCGAGATCCGATCTACATCCGTCAGATCCGCGACCGTCACGGCCGACTGGTCGAAGACCACACCATCCCGCAAGACCCGCTGCTCTCGGAGGACGACCGCCTCGACCGGCTCTGGGCCACCTCGAAGCGGAAGGACAAGCGCGTGATCGACGAGCGGACGGCGTTTCTGATGACCAAGCTGCTCCGTGACAGCGTGCTCTACGGCATCTCCGCTCGTTGCCAGATCGTCCCCGTGCCCACGGGCGGCAAGGGGGGCACCAGCAGCCGCACGATGGACCTCTGGTTCGTCGGCTTTACCTCCCAATGGGCCACCACGGCGTGGGTCGGCGACGACTCCTATCGGCGGATGCTCGGCGAGAAGGAGGCCAGCTATACGGCCGCGATCCCGATGTGGGCCAACTTCATGCGAGAGGTGGTGGGCGGCACCTTGCGCGGAAGCAAGGCCTCCGGCCGCCCTCACGGTGAGCTGCCGATGCAGCGCCCCAAAGGGCTGCGCTCGACGGTGATCGACTTCCAGACCGGGGGCGCGCCCAGGGCAGGGCAGCGCACGGTCCGCATCTTCTATCGACCGGGGAGCTACACGCCACCCGAGGCGGGCGGCGCCAAGGCGAAGCCAGGCCCCTGACCGCACGCGGCCCCGAGGCTCGCGTGCGTGGCAACCAACGACACCCGCCGTGATTCAGCTCCTAGAGCGCTGACCAACTTACCTCCCGTCGCTGCGCTGGTCTGCGAAATCACAGCGGTTGTTGCTCGTCGGTTGCTTGCTACCAGCAGGCGCCC
>PDPC01000011.1 GCA_002747355.1 Pseudomonadota bacterium
TCGGTTGCTTGCTACCAGCAGGCGCCCTTCTCGCTCCTACGCTGTGATTCCGCATCCTTCGCGCAGCTCGGTCCGGTAAGCTGATCAGCGCTCTAGGAGGGGTCCACGACACGACCGACGAAGAGCACGGCGTTGGTGGCGTGGTCACGGATCAAGAAGATGAAAGGCCGGTTTACGTGCAGCGTTTTCGGAGGATTGGGGGTCGCGCTGCCAGGCATCACGACGGCAGTGGCGGCGGCCGCCTCCGTGCCTGCCTCGTCAACCTTCACGAAGGCCTTGTGAATGACCTGGCCGATAGAGAGCTCTCGTGAGCCGTCGATGCCGGAGAAGTCAGCGGCGGTGGTGGAGAAGGCGTCTTTGATGCCAAGGGCCTGGAGGTGGTCTTTGAGCAGCAGCGGCGTCTCGAACTCGAACTTCGGCAGCTTCAGCCTCAGCTCCGACCTCGCGAGGCCGGTGACGATCGTCTGCACCTTGGCGCTGTCCAGGCTCGCCTCAACGCTATCGAGTTTACCAGCGTCGGGGACGATGATGAGCATGGAGATCTCGTCGCCGTCATAGGGTAGGGCCGCCGCGGCGAAATCGGCGCCCTTGAGATAGGAGGCGTTGAGAGAGCCGTTCATCATCGGGACCTGCACCTGCTGGCCGGCCTGGGTGGTGAACGTTTCAGTGGCGGTGGCGTCGGGATCGAAGGGGGTCTTCCAGGAGGCGTTGAAATAGATCGCGTTGGTCAGCACGAGCCGTGTGATCTCCGTGATGCTGTTTGGAGGCAGGAGGTCTTTGATCCGGTCTTCGGTCTGGCGCTGGACCCAGGCGTTGATCTCGAGGCGGCTCTGCTCGGGCTGAGTGGCGAAGTCCATCAGCCGCAATCCGGCGTCATAGTTCAACGCCAGGGTGTCGAGATAGGTGGGTAGAAAGCGGTGGTCTTTTTGGCCCCAGGTGGCGTTGACGATATGGAGCCGGAAGGGCTGGCCATCGGTGCCCGAGGCCCCCTTGCCGCGCTTGGCCAGCTCGAGGTCGAGCAGGTTCAGCGCGGCGTGGAGCCGACTCTGGGGCAGGTAGCCGAGGACTTGCGCCATCTCTGCCTCCGTGTTGTTGCGGGCGCCAGCGTGCGTCATAGCCAAGGCGAGGCTCATGCTGTGGGGAGAATAAAAGAGGTTCCCAGAGGTCTTTCTGAGCTTCTGGTAGAGGTCGAAGGCAAACGCCGAGTTGCCCGCGACCTGCGCGGCGAGGTCGCTCTGGGCGACCTGCGGGGTGGTGATCCGCTGCTTGTCTGAGCGAGCCTCTTGGGCGTTGAGAGGCTTGTCGCCGTCTTCGTTGCCGCAGGCTCCGACGGCGAGGAGGATGACGAGCGAGGCGCTGACGTGGAGGACCTTGCTATGAGAGATCAGGGGACGCATAAGACTCTCCTTTCGTTTCGAGGGCTTCTTATGCAAGCTGTGGGTCATAGATGCAAACTCAATAAGATTAACAGTATACACATCCCTAAGCTCAAAAATTCGAGGGATGAGCGGTCTCGACGCTCAGGTGCCTGAGGGATCGACTGGCACATCCTTCGCTTCAAGAGCTTGCCGCTGAACCGCTGGCGGTCACCGTGCTCCTCCGCGCGCTCGTCGTTGACTCGAGGTGCTCGAACCTCGAAGGTCCCCGAGCCCGTGGCCACCTTTCGCGCCTCCCTGTGACCGCACCCGGCTCGGTCCCGAATGGGTGGGGAAGCTCTCGAGCCTCCGATCCAGGGGTCATGCCTCGGCCCGAGGTCTCAGCACCCTCGCCCTCACGAGGCCGCTGGTCCTGGACTCGGCGGGCTTCAAGTGTTTCTTTTCACTGGGGTTGAGGTCTTATGTGGCCTTGACAATGGTGGGCCTTCGCGTTCCTTTGACGCCTATGAGCTATCGCGAGGTCCTCGCCCGATGTCTCATGGTGGCCCTGCTGGCGGGGGGAAGCGCTCATGCGCAATCCGCTCCAACCACACAGCCAAGCGCTACGACCCGGCCGGCGCCGCAGCCGGCGCCGCCGCCGCCAAGCGCCACGCCGACGACGCAGCCGCCAAGCGCCACGCCGACGACGCAGCCGCCAAGCGCCACGCCGACGACGCAGCCGCGCTACGAGAGCGTGATCCGCGGCGGGCGCGCCGCGCCAGGTGTCTCGCTCTTCGATCGCGTGCGGCTTCGTCTCGACACATCGGCCAACCTCGGGGAGGCGCTGGCGCAGCTCCCAGGCTTCGGCGGCGTGCGTCGCGCCGCCAGCGTCGCCGAGCCGGTGGCGCGAGGGCTCGGCGGCGAGCGCGTCGCTACCACCGTCGGCGGCGTGACGCTCTACGGCGCCTGCCCCTCGCGGATGGACCCGCCCGTGAGCTACATCAACGCGCAGGCCGTCGAGCAGGTGCGGGTGACGCGCGGGATCCCCTCTGTGACCCTCGGGCCGCCGGGGCTCGGCGGTCGGGTCGACATCTCCCTGGACTACGAGCGCGATCCTCGGGGGCACGCTGAGATCCACGCCTTTGGCTTGACCAGCTACGACTCACGCCGCGAAGGGGCGATGCTCAGCGCGGGGATCTATGGCGGCGAAGGCATGCTCGACCTGCGGGCCAACGCCCAGGTGATGCGCCTCGACGACTACGAGTCGGGCGCCGGGGTGAGCGTGCCTGCGAGCCACGCGCAGGCCTCCATCTCGCTCTCTGTGGCGGTGCGTCCAGCAGAAAACCATCGTTTTCAGCAGGCGGTGCTCCATAAGCGCGAGCTCGACGTGGCCTATCCCGCGCTGCCGATGGACAACATCGACACCGAGTTCTGGCTCTACAACGCGACGTATCGCTACGACGCGCCTGTCGGTGGCGCCCTGCGGCGGATCGAGGTGCGGGGTGGCGTGGCGCTGGTCGACCACCTGATGACCAACGAGGACAAGGCTAACCGCGCGCTGCTGGAGGCATCGACTCCCGCCGAGACACGATCCTACGCGGGCGGCCTTCGAGCGGACGTTGCCCTCGGCACCACGAGGCTGAAGGGCGGCTTCGACGTGCTAGCCGTCACCCGCGACGCCACCCGCGAGCGGCTGCTGAAGGCCAGCGGTAAGCGCTTCTTCGACCATATCTGGCCCGACACCCAGCAGATCGACGTGGGTTTTTTCGGTGAGGTCAGCCTGAGGTCTGGGGCGCTCTCGCTTCGCGTCGGCGCCCGCGCGGACATCGTCCACAGTCGAGCGGCCGCGGCGGATGACCCCTCCCTGGGCGGCCTGACGATCCGGGAGCAGTACGTGCTGCGCTACGGCGACGACGCCGCCAACACCGACCGCTTCGAGGGCCTCGGCGCCGCGCAAGCCCTCTTGCGCTACCAGCTCCTGTCGTGGTTCGGTCTTCACCTCGGCGCCGGAGCCTCGATGCGAGCCGCGGGCATCACGGAGCGCTACTTCGCCTTCGGACCGGCGCCAGGGGGCTTTCAGGTCGGAAACCCAGTGCTGCGGGCCGAGAAGAAGATGATGCTCGACGTCGGCGCGCGGCTACGCCGCTTGTGGCTGCGCGCGGAGCTCAGCGGCTACTACTTCTTTGTCAAGGACTACATCCTGCAGTCGGAGGTGCAGCGGGTCGATGTCAACGGCGACGGGCAGGAGGACTCGGTGCGGGGCTTCGAGAACGTCAACGCCCACTTCGTTGGCTTTGAGCTCGCGGCACGGCTGAAGCTCTCTCGCGGCCTCTCCCTGCCGCTCGCGCTCTCCTACGTCTGGGCGCGCAACGCCACCGACGGTCGCCCGCTCCCCGAGATCCCGCCGCTGCAGGGCAGCGCCTCCCTGCGCTATGTGCACCTCTTTGGGCGTGCCCTCGATCTCTGGGCTGAGGCGGGGGTGCGTTTCGCCGCGCGGCAAGGGGAGGTCGACGAGCGCTTCCCCGAGGATCCCACCGACGCCTGGGCGACGCTGCGCGTGGAGGTTGGCGCGCGCTTCTACCGCGCGATCACCCTCCGCGTCAGCCTCGAGAACCTGCTCGACGCCAACTACAACGAGCACCTCACGCGCGAGGCGTTGCTGCGACGCGGCGCGCTCAAGCCGGGCGCCGAGGTCCCGGCGCCGGGGCGGGGCGTCATCCTTTCGTTGATGGGGGAGGTCTAAGAGCTCCCCCACAGATCCCTCCGCCGTCGCCGGGCACAGCCGGCCGCTTTCGAGGCCTCAGAGAGCTCGCCCTACCGTATGCCTCATGTCTTCGGCTACGAAACCGGCGCGGCAGCTCAGCACCCAGCTCGGTCCCGAAGGTGTGGGGGTGCTCCTGAGACGCTGAGGATCGTGGCCCTCGAGGACCCGGCGTTGGCAGCTGGCTGCGCCCTCGAGGTCTGTGACCAGGAGCGGGCGCGGATCCTTGGCCGACAGCGCGGCCTTGAGCCCGCGCGCGCCCTTCGGCAGGCCAACGCCACGCTGCCGCGGGCCGCCTTCGCCCTGCGCCCTGGACCAGCGGGTCGCTGGCGGGCTCGCGGCGCGTCTTCAGCCCTTCGTCGATCCGTACACAAGTCCTGGGTGATTGGAGGAGGAGAGAGCGGGAGGAGCGCCCTCCTTCGGCGTGCTCTTCATCGCACCGTCGCCGGTTTGGGTCGGTGAGACCGACGGGCCCACCGTGATAGCTGTCGCCGACGTGGCTCCGCCCAACACCGCCGTCGCCGCTGTTGTTTCGCTCTCGGCCATCTTGGGACCAGCGGCTGCCCTCCTGCTCGGCGTTCCCGCCAGCCCGTCCGCTGGGGCCCGGGGAGGGTGCGGAGGCGGAAGCGTCGATCGCGATGGCGCTCTAGAGCGCTGATCAGCTTACCGGACCGAGCTGCGCGAAGGATGCGGAATCACGGCGTAGGAGCGAGGAGGGCGCCTGCTGGTAGCAAGCAACC
>PDPC01000138.1 GCA_002747355.1 Pseudomonadota bacterium
GGAGGGCGCCTGCTGGTAGCAAGCAACCGACGAGCAACAACCGCTGTGATTTCGCAGACCAGCGCGGCGACGGGAGGTAAGTTGGTCAGCGCTCTAGCGCTGACGCTCTCTCCGCTGCCCACAAGACGCCGAGGAGACCGGCCCAGCGTCGCGACCTCCGTCGCGCTCGCCAACCAGCGCGCCCTGCCGTCGCTGGCGCGTCGTGCGCAGATCGTAGTCACAGAGGGCTGCAAACAGGCCGGTCCGATGCGCCTCGCAACAGGCGAAACGAATACGCTGCATGGGGGCCTCCTCCTTACACGAGGGAAACCAGGCAAGCCGCGTTCCAGGCCTGCTGTCTTGAAGATCAAACGTCTTTCGGCGGGTCCGAGGCCGTCGCTTTCACGACACGTCAGCGGCGTTACCGATCGCGTCATC
The DNA here is from genome assembly GCA_002747355.1 of Pseudomonadota bacterium. Taxonomy (GTDB): domain Bacteria; phylum Myxococcota_A; class Polyangia. The sequence continues at coordinate 418 of PDPC01000138.1, forward strand.
GCGCCGCGCTCGCGCTGTGGCTGCGCTGAACCCGCTTCGACAGAGCCCCCCGCTTCGACAGAGCCCCCCGCTTCGACAGAGCCCCCCACCAAAGACCGATCAGGGCTGCTGACGCAGCGCGTGGTGGATCAGCACCACGGCGTCGAGGTCGAAGCCTCGGCTGGTGGTCCCCATGGTCGAGAGCCCAGCGTCGCGGATCCGCACATAGCGCGCCCGGCTCAGCCCGAGGTCGGCCAGGTCGAAGGCGTCCCCGCCAGCGAGCGTCGGATCGGTGGGATCGATGCAGTTGGTCGGGTTGGCCAGCACGGGCTTGACCCCGGCGCAGCCCGGGTAGGCCCAGCTCTGGTTCTGCGCGTCGCCTTTGGTGACGCTGAGATCGCAGCTGAAGTCAACGAAGCTCGCCGCCGCCGTGTCGGTCGCGCTGAGGCCAACGATCGCGGGCTCAGCGTAGCTTTGGTAGGGGGCGGTGAGGAAGGGGTTCTCGAAGACGATGAAGTCGGGCCCCGGGCCGTCGACGATCTCGTGGTCGCCGAAGGCGAGGACGATCTCGCCGCCCTCTCCCAAGGAGAGCAACCCCGTGGTCGCGCCAGCGCCGCTGCCGGCCCCCTGCGGTCCGCCTTGCAGCGCCTGCGGCAGGTCACCCTGCCCCAACCCGGCGCCTGGGCCGTAGCTCACCGCCTCGACGCTCACCACCCCCACGACCCCCGCCCCCGCGTCGCCGCAGCCCGCGTCGGCGCTCCCGTCAGCGCTCCCGTCGGCGTCGACCTGGCCCGCGTCCGCGCCGGCCTCGGTCGGGCCGGCGTCTCGCGATCCAGCCTCGACGCCCCCCCCGTCGGCGCCGGCCGCCCCTGGGCTCAAGATCTCGACGATGTCGCCGGTCGCCAGATCGACGATCGCCAGCTGATGCGAGCGCCACAGCGTGACCCACGCCAGCGCCTGCGGATCGCTCGCCGTCGGCTCGGAGATCGCGAAGCTGAAGGGGTTCGAGGCGGAGGGGAAGGTCGCGAAGCGCGGCTCGGCCGCGCCACCGGGCAGCGTCAGCTGCATCAGCTGTTCGCTGGTCGAGGCCAGCGCGTAGGCCTTCGCGCCGCGCAGCTGCAGCCGGTTGGGGGCGAGCAGGTCGGGGGCGAAGCGATCCTCGATCGTGGCGCCGTCGGCGGCCACGCGGTAGATCCGGTTGGCCAAGGTCATCGCCACGAGGAGCTTGCCGTCTCCGCCTTGCACCACGTCGATCGGGCCCTCCACGAGGTTCGGGTCGCGCCCGATGTCGAAGCAGCGGCGTTTGGCCAGGAGCGCCTTCGGATCCGCTGGCGAGACCGCCCGGCTCAGGCAGAGCTGGTCGCGCGCGAAGCTCAGCACCGCCACTTGGTCGCCGACCCAACGCACGGTGGTGAGGTCGTTGAGGTCCGAGGGGGTCGAAAAGAGCGCGATGGGATCGTCTGGCCCGCGCAGGACGACGCCCGCCTGCAGGTCGACCGCGAAGACATCGCCCCGCGTCCCCGATCCGATCAAGGCGGTGCGCCCGTCCGGCGCGACGGCGAGAGATCCATAGGCGCCGATGCGCGCGTCGGCCGCGCTCGTGCCGAGCGGGATGTTGCGCTCGACGCGCCGAGGCGGCTTTGCGCCGTCGAGGGCGATCACGTCGATCCCGCCCCCTTCGGTGACGGTCGCGGGCCCGTCCTGGCCGAGGTCGACGATCCCGCTGTTGAGCACGTAGGCCCGGCCGCCGAGCACCACGACGCGCTGCGGGTTTCGCTGGGTCGTCGGGATCGTCGAGACCACGCGGCGGGTGGCGCGATCGACCACGCTAACGAACCCGGGGCCGAAGCGCTGCTCGCCGGCGGCGTCGATCGAAAACGCGGTGTTCGTCACCAGGATCCAGCGCGCGCTGGTCGCCACCCCCTGAGGCGCCGCGAAGTGGCGGCCCGCCACGCCATCTTTGCGCTGGGCTGGATCGGCGCACGCGGCGAGGGATAGGCTGGCGAGCGCGTAGACCCCGAGGGCCCACGAGGACACGAACGATCGCGATGCTGCCGAAGGCTTGACCAGCTGAGACATGGGGACCTCACGCAACACCATGGCGGGAGAGGAGACGGCGTCAGCGAGGACGTGGCCCACCTCGAGTCCCGCGAGGTGCCGTAAACCAATCGCCGGTCCGTTGTAGACCGGTAGCCTCTCGAGGCCGGTCTCCTGGCTCACGACCGTCGTCCTCACCGCCTTCCCAGGCGAGCCCGGTGGCATGAGGGTGAGGCCTGATCGCTTACAGTGGCGGGTCCGCGCCGGAGTCGCACCGGACTTCCCGTTCACCTCGAGAGCACCTCAACCATGCGCCAAGCCACAGGCGCTGTCAATCCAGCGCGCCCCGCCGCACCGTCGCACGACCAGAGGACAACATAGGAACACCTATTGAAGTGTTCAAGCTAGACCTGAAGAGAGCGCGCCGCTATCGTTAGAGCGTGGTCCTACCGACGCGACATCGTCAGGCCTGCGGGGTTGTCATCGCCGCGCTGCTCATCTCCCAGGCGTCGCTGCTGGAGCTGCTGATCGCGCCCCTATCACGCCCAGGCGCGGCCACGGCCTCAGCGTGTCACGAGGGCCACCGAGCGTGCTCTCAGCACGAAGAGCGCGAGCACAACACGGCCCACGAGGGCTGCGATCGGCGCTGCCCAGGTGAAGACGCGGGTGGCAGCTGCCCGCCGCGCTGTGATGATTGCGCTTGTTGTGGTTACCTTGGCCACCTGATCCTCGCCGAGCGTCGCGGGGCCCGGCGCCCCCTGATAACGCGACGCGCCGACCTCTGGCCTGCGCGATACGTCCCCACGGGCGTCTCGCCGCAGGTCTTCCGCCCGCCCCGCACGAGCTGGTGATCGAGCTCAGCACGTCGCCGCGCTAGCGCGCTGGTCCGCGTACCGGACCGAGCCGCGCGAAGGACGCGGCATCACAGCGTAGGAGCGAGAAGGGCCCGCTGGTCGCACGCAAGCGACGAGCGACAACCGCTGTGATGTCGCAGACCAGCGCGGCGACGGGAGGTAGGCGGATCAGCGCGCTGGCGCGCGATCGAGCCGCGGCGTGTAGACCATCCTCTCGCTTCAACCACCACCAGGAGACGCCATGTCCTCGCTCATCGGGCGGGCGGCGCTCGTGCCGCTCGCGCTCTTCGCCGGCCTCGGGTCGGCCGCCGCGTTGGCTTCGCCCCCGACACAAGCCCCCAAAGGGCGCACGCTAACCCTGCGCGACGTGCGCAGCCTCGTGCGCAAGCGAGCCCCTCGGCTCCTCGCTGCCCAGGCGGCGATCGAGGTCGCCAGGGCCGAGGTCCGCCGCGCCTCGCGCCTGACCACGCGTAACCCGCAGCTCCTCATCGCAGCCGGACCACGCATCCGCGGCGGCGAGGCGGCCCTCGATGTGAACGTGCGGCTGATCCAGCTCGTCGAGGTCTTTGGCCAACGCGGCGCGCGTATCGCAAGCGCCGAAGCGGGAGTCCGCGCCAGCCGCGCGCGCGCCGCCGAGCGTGGTCGGCAGCTGGTCGCCCGCGCCTCGGCGCTTTTTCTTCGGGCGCTCCACACCGATCGCGCGTTGACCATCGCCAAAGACGACGTCCGCCTGACCCACGATCTCGAACGCGTCGCCACGCAGCGGCAGGCCGCTGGCGAGGTCGGACTCCTCGACGTCTACGTCGCCCAGGTCGCGCGGGCGCGAGCGACGGCGCGCGTGGGCGGGTTGCTCGCCCGTCGAGCGCTCCTCCATGGCCAGCTTCGGGGTCTGCTCGGTGAGAACGGCTCGCTCGCGCTCCGCGGTCCGCTGGTGCGAGCGCTGCGCTTCTCTCTGTCCAAGCTGCGTGCCCGGAGCAGGGGCCGCCCCGACTATCAGCTGCTCGACGCTCAGATCATGCGAGCCCGCGCGGAGGCCCGTCTGGGTCGCGCTCAGCGTTGGCCCAACCTCGGGGTCTTTGCCCGCTACGGTCGCGAGGAGAGCGCGCACGTCGTGCTCGGCGGGATCATCTTCACCCTGCCGATCGTCGCCCGCGGGCAGGGCGCTCGCGCGCGCGGGATCGCCCGCGTCGCGGCGGCGAGGCAAGAGCGGCGCGCCCGCGAGGTGCAACTCGACGCGCACCTCGCGGGACAACTCGGCGCCTATCGCAAGCTCCGCGCGACCCTGGCGCGCTTCCGCACGCAAGCCCTCGGCCGGCTCGTTCAGAGCCTCGCCCTCGCCCGCAAGAGCTATCAGGCGGGCCACACCACCCTCTCGAGTCTGATCGTGCTGCGCCGCGAGATCATCGGCGCGCGCGAGGCACACCTCGAGCTGAAGCTCCGCCTCGCGCTCGCTGGCGCGGCGCTCGAGGCGGCCGCTGGAGGTGCCCCATGATGCGACACAGGATGCGGATCGCCGCCCTCGTCTTCGCCGTGGCGACGGCCTGCGAGCACCGCGCGGCCCCAAAGCGGCGCCGCGGCGTGGCCAGCGACTGGTGCCGCAGGCACGGCCTCCCCGAGTCGCAGTGCACCCGATGCAATCCGCAGCTGATCCCGCGCTACAAGACGAGCGGGGACTGGTGCGCCAGCCACGGCTTTCCTGAGTCGGTCTGCCCCATCTGTCATCCGATGCGACCGCCGCCGGGGGTCGCCGCACCGAAAGACGCGGTCGCGATCGACGACAAGACCCGCGTCCGGCTGGCCTCGCCGGCGGTGGCGGCCGCCGCAGGGCTGCGCGTCGTCGCCGCGAAGCGCGCCTCGCTGACCATCGGGATCGACTGCACGGCCCGGATCGCCTTCGACCAAAACCGCGTCGCTGACGTCCGCGCGCCCTTGCCCGGGATCGTCCGCGGGGTGAAGGTCGACCTCGGCCAGCAGGTCAAGGCGCGGGCGCCGCTCTTCGTGCTCGAGAGCGCGCGGGTCGGCGATCTTCAAGGCCGCCTCCCCGCGGCCCGGCAGCGCGTGGCTGTCGCGACCTCGAACCTGGCGCGCAAGCGCAAGCTGGCCCAGCAACGGATCGCGACGCCGCGAGAGGTCGAGGTCGCCGAAAGGGAGCTCGCCGCGGCGAAGGCGCAGCTTCGCTCCGTGAGCGCGGGGCTGCGCGTCGCCGGCGCCCGGGGCGGACACGCGATCGGCCGCTACACCATCCGCGCGCCGATCGCCGGCAGCGTCGTGCGGCGCCCCGCCATCTTGGGCACCTTCGCCACGGCGCGCACCTCCCTGGCGATGATCGCCGACACCCGCAAGCTGTGGGCGATGCTCGAGGTCCGCGAGACCGACGCGGCGATGGTGCGCGTCGGCCAGCGCGCCCACCTCCGCGTCGACGGCCTGCCGCCGGGGACGCATCTCACCGGTCGCGTCACCTGGATCGCGGCCGAGGTCAACGCCCACACCCATACGGTCGACGCGCGCGCCGTGGTCGATAACGCGAAGGGCATGCTCCGCGCTGGGCTCTTCGCCCACGCGACGATCCACGTGGCCAGCCAGCGCGACGCCGTCGCCGTGCCCCGCTCCGCCGTCCAGCGCATCGCGGGGGCGCGCTACGTCTTCCTCGAAGAGCGCCCGGGCCTCTACCGGCCGGTGAAGGTCGAGCTCGGCCGCTCGGGCCACGGCCTGGTCGAGGTCCGTGGGGGCTTGCGGATCGGCTCGCGGGTCGTCACCGACGGCGCCTTCCTGCTGCGCACAGAGCTCTCCAAACATAAGATCGGCACCGGCTGCTGCGAGGTCGGCCCCGGCAAGGAGCGCTGAGATGCTCGACCGGCTGATCGCCCTCTCCCTCCGTCATCGCGTCGTCGTGCTGCTCGCCACGGGCCTGCTCTTGACGTGGGGTTTGATCGCCTTCGCCAAGCTGCCCTTCGACGCCTTCCCCGACACCACGCCGGTGCAGGTCAGCGTGAACACCACGGCGCCGGCGCTCTCACCGCTCGAGGTCGAGCGGCAGATCACCTTCCCCCTCGAGCAGGTGATCGCCGGCCTCCCCGGGCTGAAGGACGTACGCTCGCTGTCCAAGTTCGGCTTCTCTCAGATCACCGCGGTGTTCTCTGACGAGATCGACATCTACCTCGCGCGGCAGGTCGTCAGCGAACGCCTCGCCTCGGTGAAGCTGCCAGCCGGCGTCTCGCGGCCAACCCTCGGCCCCGTCTCCACCGGCCTCGGTGAGGTCTTCCAGTACCTGATCAAGAGCAAGCGGCTCTCCCCGATGGAGCTGCGTACGCTGCACCATTGGGTCGTGCGGCCGCAGATGCTGCAGGTGCGCGGCGTCGCCGAGATCAACACCTGGGGCGGCTTCGAGCAGCAGCTTCACGTGCTCGTCGACCCAGACCATCTGGTCAAATTCGACCTCAACCTCGACGACGTGGAGCGGGCCCTGCGGCGCAACAACGCCAACGTCGGCGGTGGCTACCTGGTGCAGGGCGGCGAGGCCCAGCTGGTGCAAGGCGTGGGGCTGGCCCGCACGATCCAGCAGCTCGAGGAGATCGTCGTCGCGGCTCGCAAGGGGGTACCGATCACGATCCGCGACGTCGCCAAGGTGCGCCGCGGTCACGAGGTCCGTCGCGGCGCCGTCACCGCCGACGGCGAGGGCGAGGTCGTGCTCGGCCTCGGCTTCATGCTGATGGGCCGCAACAGCCGGCAGCTCGCGCGGGCCCTCGAGGCCCGCCTGCAGGAGGCCCAAAAGAGCCTCCCCGCCGGCGTGACGCTCGAGCCGGTCTACAGCCGCGCGCGGCTGGTCGACGCGGTGCTGAAGACCGTACGCGACAACCTCCTCGAGGGCGCCCTGCTGGTCGTCGCGATCCTCTTCGCCTTCCTCGGCAACCTCCGAGCGGGGCTGATCGTCGCCGCCGCGATCCCCCTCTCGATGGCCTTCGCCTGGGCCGGGATGCTGCGCTTCGGCATCGCCGGGAGCCTGATGAGCCTCGGCGCGATCGACTTCGGGCTGGTGGTCGACAGCGCCGTGATCATGGTCGAGAACGCCGACAAGCGCCTGAGCGACGACACCAGCGACCGAGCTGTGCGCGAGGTCATCCGCGAGGCGGCGGTGGAGGTCCGTCGCCCGACGCTCTTTGGCGAGCTGATCATCGCCATCGTCTACCTCCCCGTGCTCGCCCTCGAGGGCGTCGAGGGCAAGCTCTTCCGGCCGATGGCCTTGACCGTGCTCTTCGCCCTCGGCGCCTCGATGGTGCTCTCTTTGACCCTGATGCCGGTGCTGGCCAGCCTCTTTCTGCGCAAGCGCCCGCCAGGCACGCCACATCGCGAGCCGAGGCTCGCCCGGGCGCTGGCGCGGCTCTACCGCCCTGCCCTCGCCTGGGCGCTGCGCTGGCGCAAGGTGGTGCTGCTGATCGCGACGCTGGCGGTGATCAACGCCGGCCTCCTGGCGACGCGGATCGGATCCGAGTTCGTGCCGCGGCTCCGGGAGATGTCGATCGCGATCAACACCGTCCGCCTCGCCGGCGTCTCGCTGGCCGAGTCCGTGCGCTACGGCTCGATGATCGAGCGTCACCTCAAGCGGCACTTCCCCGACGAGATCGAGCATATCTGGACCCGCACAGGCACCGCCGAGGTCGCCACCGATCCGATGGGCCTGGAGGTCTCCGATGTGTTCATGACGCTTCGACCGCAGGCCACATGGAGGCGGGCCCACACCCACGATGAGCTCGTCAAGGCGATGCGCGCCGCCGTCGCCGACCTCCCCGGGATGCGCGCGATCTTCACCCAGCCGATCGAGATGCGGGTCAACGAGATGGTCGCAGGGATCCGCGCCGCCGTCGGCGTCAGCCTCTACGGCGACGACTTCGCGACCCTGGAGGCGAAGGCCGCGGAGGTTCGCGCGGTGATCGAGGGCGTCTCTGGGGCCGCCGATGTCTCCGTGGAACAGCTCACGGGGCTGCCGCTGCTGCAGGTCACCGTCGACCGCCACCAGATCGCGCGCCACGGCGTCAGCGCCGAGACCGTGCTCGGCGTGGTGGCGGCGCTCGGCCCACGGAAGGTCGGCGAGGTCGTGCAGGGGCAGCGACGCTTCGCCCTCGCCCTGCGCCTCGACAAGCCCTTCCGCGACGATCCGCGCCGCCTCGGGCGCGTGCTCGTCACCGCGAAAGGCGGCGAGCGGCTGCCGCTGTCCCGGCTGGCCACCATCGAGGTCAAAGAGGGGCCGGCGACGATCACCCGCGGGTGGGCCAAGCGGCGCGTGCTGATCCAGGCCAACGTCCGCGGGCGCGACGTCGGCTCCTTCGTCGACGAGCTCCGCCTCGCCCTCGCCGATCGGGTGACGCTCCCCAAGGGGTATTTCCTCCGCTTCGGCGGGCAATTCGAGCACCTCGAGCGCGCGCGCACGCGGCTCTTGGTCGTCGTCCCTGTGGCGCTGGCGTTGGTCCTTGCGTTGCTCTACCTCAGCTTCGGCAGCGTCCGCGACGCGCTGCTGGTCTTCTCCGCTGTGCCCTTCGCCGCCGTCGGCGGGATCGCCGCGCTCTATCTGCGAGCGCTGCCCTTCACCATCTCCGCCGGGGTCGGGTTCATCGCGCTCTTCGGCGTGGCGGTGCTCGGGCAGCTGGTGCTCGTGTCGCGCTTTCGTCAGCTGCTCGCTGGCGGGATCCCGCTAGCGCAAGCCATCGAGCAGGGGGCGAGGTCACGACTCCGGCCCGTCCTGATGACCGCGCTCGTCGCCAGCCTCGGCTTTCTTCCGATGGCCGTGAACACCGGCGTCGGCGCCGAGGTGCAAGGCCCGCTGGCCACGGTCGTGATCGGCGGTCTGATCACCGCGACCCTCGCGACGCTGATCGTGATGCCGGCGCTCTACCGAGTCGCGGCGGCGAAGCGTGAGCGACGAGGCGGCGGAGCGTGAGCGACGAGGCCGAGGCTTCAGAGCTTCCCCACACACTCGGGACCGAGCCCGCTGCGCTGGTCTGCGAAATCACAGCGGTTGTTGCTCGTCGGTTGCGTGCTACCAGCAGGCGCCCTCCTCGCTCCTACGCTGTGATTCCGCATCCTTC
>PDPC01000139.1 GCA_002747355.1 Pseudomonadota bacterium
ACGACTCAGCGCCCGACGACTCAGCGCCCGACGAGTCAGCGCCCGACGACTCAGCCCCCGGCGACTCAGCCCCCGATGAGCCTGAGGAGTCGAAGCGGAAGCCTGTGTTCGATGAGCCTGAGGAGCGGGCAGCTGAGGAGCGGGCAGCTGAGGAGCCGGCACCTGAGGAGCCGGCACCTCAGGAGCGGGAAACGCCCGAGCGGGAGACGCCCGAGCCGGAGACGCCCGAGCCGGAGACGCCCGAGCCGGAGACGCCCGAGCCGGAGACGCCCGAGCCGGAAGCGTCGACCGATGACCCCACCGAGCCCGTCGACACGGTCAGCACGGCCGAGGCGTTGGCGGCGATCGACACCGACCCGACGCGCTTGTCGACGCAGATCGTCGACAAGACCATCATCATGGGAGACCGCGGCGTGCTGCTCGCGGTGCTCGACGGCATGGGTGGCGCGGCGTCCGGAGACGTCGCGAGCGCCCTCGGCCGCGAGGTCTTGCTGCGCGGCGTACACGAAGCGACGATCGATTCACTGCAAGACCTCGCCGAGGCGCTCGGCGCCGCGACGGTGCAGGCGCATTCGGCGATCCGCGATCGCGCCGCCGTTGACAGCAGCTGCTCCGGGATGGGCACGACGCTGACGGCCGCCGGTGTCCTCGGCGACCAGGCGGTGATCGTCCAGATTGGCGACAGCCGAGCCTATGTGCTCCGCGGTGGTGAGCTGGTGCAGGTCACGGAAGACCAATCCCTCGCCAGCGAGCTCCTCGCCAGCGGGCGGCTCTCACCCGAGGAGGCGGCGAACTACGAGCACTCGAACGTGATCCTGCAGGCCCTCGGCGTCAACGATCGGGTCTACCCGTCGATCACCAAGCTCGCGCTCTGCCAGGGGGACGTCCTGCTGCTCTGCACCGACGGTTTGACGGATATGGTGCGGGGCGACACCCTGAGCCAGACCGTACGCGATGGGGCCGATGACCTGAGGCTCTTGGCGCAGACGCTCACGACGAAGGCCAAGCTCGCTGGCGGCTTCGACAACATCTCGGTGGTGCTGGCGCGCTGCGAGGGATCCGAGCTGCCTGATGCGCGCGCCGAGCCGCCGAGCGTCGAGCCGATGAAGGTCGCCTCGACGCCCACTGCACCACCGCCCGTGCGGCGACGCCTGGAGATCGCGTTGCTGCTGGCGGCCTTGTTCTTGATGCTGGCGATGGCCGGTGTGATCATCCTGCTAGGATGATGAAGATCGTGATCCAGATCCTGACCGGGGCGCGCGCCGGCCAGGTCTCCGAGTTTACCGACACCGCCGTGATCCGCCTCGGCCGTCGGCCAGGGAACGACGTGCAGTTCGATGTACAGCGCGACCTCGACGTCTCGGGCAACCACGCCGAGATCCGGCGCGAGGCCGATGGCTTCTTCCTCTACGATGTGGGCAGCGCCAACGGCACCTTCTATGGCGGCGTCCGCGTCGAACGGGTGAGGCTCGTCAGCGGTCAACAGTTCGCCCTCGGCGGTCGCGGGCCTTTGGTGCAGGTCCACCTCGAGGTGCCCGCTGCGCCTGCTCCTCCCCCGCCCCCCAACGCCCTGGCTGCAGGCGTAGCGGCCGCCGGGGGATCGGCCGGCGAGCGCGTGGCGTCGGCGCTCGGAGATCGGAAGGTCGGGGCTCGCACCGTGGCGATGATGATCGACCAGGCGATCGGGTCGGCGCGCACCTCGGAGGGCCGCGGCCGGATGGGCAAGTCCACGGTCTTTTTGCGCTCGATGGTCAACCAGGCCGTGACCACCAGCACCCGCCGCTTCAAGGTGATCTCAATCGTCCTCTTCGCGCTGCTCCTCGGCTCGGTGGGCGGCTTCCTCGCGCTGCGTTATTATGAGCGCAAACAAGCCAAAGAGAGCGACGCCCAGCTGCGCAAGCAGATGGCGAGCCTGATGACGACGCTGAACCAGCAGGGGGGGCTCTCGCCGGATAAGCGCAAAGCCCTCGCTGACCAGCTCAAGGACGTGCGTAAGCGCCTCGCCGGGAGCGCGACGGTGGCGGCTGGTAAGTCGATCGTGTTGGCCAACCGTGACGCGATCTTCCTGATGGCCTTCTCCGGAGGCGGACAGAGCAAGGGCTTCTGCACGGCCTTCGCGGTGCGAAAGCGCGTGCTGGCCACCAACGCGCATTGCGTCGTAGCGCTGGCGCGTTTTCAGCAGATGGGCTACCGCACCTTCCTCGTGATGAACCGTCAACCCAAACGCATCTATCGGCTGAAGCGCGCCGTGCGGCATCCGCGCTACCACAAGCCCATGACGTCGATCAGCGAGGACGTGGGGCTGGTCTTCGTCAGCGAGGATCTGCCGAAGCAGGTGACCTTCGCCTCAGACGCGGTGCTCAAGCAGCTCGAGTCTGGCGACCGGATGTACACCTATGGGTTCCCGGGCAGGCTCGCCCGCGTGCATTCGCCCAACGCCACCCTGGCCCAGGGGATCGTCGGGCGCCTGACCAAGCTCAACGGCGACCACGGCAGCTTCCGCCAGAATCGGCTGCTGCAACATAGCGCCTTCACCAGCGGCGGCACCTCCGGGAGCCCGATCTTCGACGAGCGCGGCGAGGTGATCGCGGTCAACGCGGGGGGGTATGTCGAGTCGGGGACGATGAAGGTCGTGGATCCGGCGACCGGGACCTCACGCAAGGTGCGCGTCGCCAAACAACTCTCGGGGTATAACTTCGGCATCCGCGTCGATGTCCTCCGTGAGCTGCTGGCGAAGTACTGAGCGCCACCAAAAGCTGCTGGAGCGAGGCGTAACGGAGCCGGCGATCAAGCTAAGACCTGCGACCGGCAAGCTAAGTACTGCGACCCGGAAAAACGTGCACAGAGCGCGCCGGACTGGGCTTCGCGGGGAGCTGGACGAAGAATGGGTGTCTGCTGATGTCGATGTTGGTCGGGAAGCGAGAGCGCCAGGACCGCCTCCGTTCGCTGCTGCGGCGCGGGTTGATCGGCGTCTTGGCCATGATCGTGACCGCGGCGTTGCTCTACACAGCCTTCCGTCGCTGGACCTATCTCGCTGCCCCCGCCGATGACGGCCCACCGCTGCCAGCGAACGTCAAGATAGACGTCGAGCATCAGGCCTTTCGGATCTCGCTGGCAGAGAGCTGGATGGTCCGCGAGGGGGGGCTCTGGCGCTTGCACCTCTTCGGGGATCCGAGGCTACTCGGACATACGCATGGGATGCTCGTCACCCGCGTCTTCTCACCCCTCGAGCTCGCGCTCGACCAACGCCTCCGCGCGGAGGTGGCCGCGGGCTTTCCGCGCTGGTCGTTCGAGAACAAGCTTCGCTGGCAGCTACGCGGCCTGATGTCGGTGGTGCATCCCCATCGCCTGGCCGAGGTGGCGGCGTTCTCACGGACGGTCGTCGACACCCAGCCCCTCGCCGAGCGCCCCTTCCAGCGGGTGCTGACCTACCACGCGCTGCCGGACGTGCTGCAGTCGCGGCGACGGGATCCGGTCTTCCCCTCGGCTGCCTTCGCCGTCTGGGGCAAGCAGACGAGCGGCGGCAACATGCTGGTCGGGCGCAGCATGGAGCTCGGCCTGGGCCCGGTCTTCGAGCGGGCGAGGACGCTGCAGATCGTCCGCGGCAACGGGGCGATCCCCTTTGCCAGCCTCTCCTGGCCAGGCTGTCTGGGTGTGGTCAGCGGCGTCAACGCGGAGCGGATCTTCGTCGCCGTCGCCTTGGCCCGCACCGACGCCTCGTTGGCTCGCGGGACGCCCGCGTTTTTCATCACGCGTGAGATCCTCGAGCGAGCCAAGACCTTCAGGCAGGCGGTGTCCATCGCGAAGAGGGCTCGGCCGATGGGCAGCGCCGCGCTGCTGATCGCCGATGGCAACGCGCGACAGGCCGCCGTGGTCGAGCTCGATCCCGCTGGCGTGCAGCTGCGGCGGGGGCCTTCGGGAACGCTCGCGATGACCAACCACCTGCTACATAAGAAGTTCGAGGGCGACGCGAGCAACGACTGGCTTCGGCGCTACACGCCGAGCGAGGCGCGCTACAAGCGGCTGACACAGCTCCTCGCGCGCTTCTCCGGGCGCCTCGATCCCTCGACCGCGACGTTGATCCTGCGCAACCGCACCGGGCATGACGACGCCCCGCTGGCGATCGGCCATCGCGCGGCTCTCGACTCGCTTCGCGCGAGCCATGCCCTGGTGGTCGACGTCACGGCGCTAGTGCTCTGGGTCCCGAAGCCGCCGCATCTGCTCGGGGCGATGACCGCGGTCGATCTCAAGCCACTCTTCGGCTTGGCCTCGGAGGCGGCCACACTCCAAGAGGTGGGGGCTGACCCGCTGCTGGGTTCGGTCGAGCTGCGCCGCTATGGGCTGGTGCGAGATCAGCTCGACTACGCCAAACGGCTCCGCGCCGCTGGGGCGGGGGCGGCGGCTCTCGGCTACGCACGGCGGGCCGCCGAGGGTGCACCCGAGCTGCCGGAAGCCCGGCTGTTGCTCGGGGATCTGTATTGGGAAGCTGGTCGAAAGGCGGAGGCACTGGCCGAGTATCGGGCGCTCCTGAAGCTCTCGCCCCCCTTCCGAGTCGAGGCCGAGCGCGTGCGTGCCAGGTTGGTCCGCTGAGATAGCGGTGGCCCTTACCGGTCGGCTCGGCAGCTCAGCACCCGGCTCAGTCCCGGATGTGTGGGGGGTGCGCCTCAATCAAGCTCCTAGAGCGCTGAGCAGCTGACCGGACCGAGCTGCGCGAAGGATGCGGAATCACGGCGTAGGAGCGAGGAGGGCGCCTGCTTTTAGCAAGCAACCGACGAGCAACAACCGCTG
>PDPC01000140.1 GCA_002747355.1 Pseudomonadota bacterium
GAAGGGCGCCTGCTGGTCGCACGCAACCGACGAGCGACAACCGCTGGGATGTCGCAGACCAGCGCGGCGACGGGAGGTCAGCGGGTCAGCGCTCTAGTCTTGGAGCGCGGCCTGGGCGGCGGCGAGGCGGGCGATCGGCACGCGGAAGGGGGAGCAGCTGACGTATTGGAAGCCCAGCCCATGACAGAAGATCACGGAGCTCGGCTCGCCACCATGCTCACCGCAGATGCCGATCTTGATGTTCGGCCGCGTCGCTTTGCCCTTCTTGACGGCCCAATCCATCAGCTGTCCCATGCCCTCCTGGTCGATCGCCACGAAGGGATCGACGCCATAGATGCCATCCTGCACATAGTGAGGCAGGAAGCGGCCAGCGTCGTCGCGAGAGAGGCCGTAGGTGGTCTGGGTCAGGTCGTTGGTGCCGAAGGAGAAGAACTCGGCGTTCTCGGCGATCTGGTCGGCGGTCAGCGCGGCGCGCGGCAGCTCGATCATGGTACCAACCAGGTAGGACAGCTCGACGCCCTGCTCGGCGATCACCTTGTCGGCGACGGCCACCGCGAGCTCACGGCTGCGGCGCATCTCTTCTTTATGACCGACCAGCGGGATCATGATCTCCGGCGCGACGGCTCCGCCGGCCTTCTTCACCGCGCAGGCGGCCTCGATGATCGCCTGGACCTGCATCTCATAGACCTCGGGATAGGTCATGCCGAGGCGGACGCCGCGATGGCCGAGCATTGGGTTGAACTCGTGGAGGGCGTCCCGCCGCGCGATCACGTCCGCGGCGCTCATGCCCATCTCTTTGGCCACGAGCTCGACCTCCTCGTCACCGTGGGGCAAGAACTCATGGAGGGGCGGATCCAGCAGGCGCACGGTCACCGGGCGGCCCCCCATCGCCTCGAAGATCCCCTGGAAGTCGGCCCGCTGGATCGGCAGCAGCTTCGCCAGCGCCGCTTTTCGATCCGCGAGGGTGTTCGAGAGGATCATCTGGCGGAAGGCCATGATCCGCTCCCCACCAAAGAACATATGCTCGGTGCGGCAGAGGCCGATACCCTCAGCGCCAAAGGCGACCGCCTGGCTCGACTGCTCCGGGGTGTCGGCGTTGGTGCGGATCTTCAGCCGGCGGACCTCATCGGCCCAGTTCATGATCTTATCGTAGAGCTGGAAGCTCGGCGCGTCCTTGGGGTCGAGGCCCTCCCCGAAGAGCACCTGCAGGGTCTCCGAAGGCAGCGTCTTGAGCTCACCCTGGATCACCTCGCCGGTGGTGCCATCGAGAGAGATCCAGTCGCCCTCTTTGACGGTCGTGCCGTCGACGACCATCTCGCCCTTTGCGTAGCTGATCTGCAGCGCGCCGCAGCCGGCGACGCAGACCGTGCCCATCTGCCGGGCGACGAGCGCGGCGTGGGAGGTCATCCCGCCCTGGGCGGTGAGGATGCCCTCGGCGGCCTTCATCCCGGAGATGTCTTCAGGGCTCGTCTCACTACGGACCAGGATGACCTTCTCGCCCTTCTTCGCCCACGCCACGGCGTCGTTGGCTGAGAAGACGACGCGACCCGACGCGGCGCCGGGACCGGCGTTGAGGCCCTTGGCCAGCGAACGACCGCCCTCGAGGGCGGCCTTCTTGTCGGCGGCGTCAAAGATCGGGCGTAGCAGCTGGTTGAGCTGCTCCGGATCGACGCGGCCGATCGCGGTCTTTTTGTCGATCAGCCCCTCATCCACCATCTCGACCGCCATGCGGATCGCCGCGATGCCCGTGCGCTTGCCGACGCGGGTCTGAAGCATCCAGAGCTTGCCCTGGTCGATGGTGAACTCGAGGTCCTGCATGTCCTTGTAGTGGTCCTCGAGCTTCTTGTAGATGTCGACCAGCTGGTTGTAGCAGTCGGGCATCACCTCGTTGAGCTGATCGATGGTCTGCGGCGTGCGCGTGCCGGCGACCACGTCCTCGCCCTGGGCGTTCATCAAGAACTCGCCATAGAACTTCTTCTCACCGGTGGCGGGATCACGGGTGAAGCAGACGCCAGTACCCGACGTCTCGCCCGAGTTACCAAAGACCATCGCCTGGACGTTGACGGCTGTTCCCCACTCGTCCGGGATGCGGTACATCCGACGGTAGGCGATCGCGCGTTCGTTGTCCCAGGAGCCAAAGACGGCGCTGATCGCGCCCCAGAGCTGCTCTTTCGGGTCCTCCGGGAAGGTCTTACCGAAGCGCTCCTTGATCATCGCCTTATACTCGGCGACGAGCTCCTTGAGCGCCGTCGCGTCGAGCTCGTTGTCGAACTTGACGCCCTTGGCCTGCTTCTTGGCGTGGAGCAGAGCCTCGAAGGGGTCCTCCTCCTTCTCGCCGGCGCGGCACTCCATCACCACGTCGCCATACATCGTAATGAAGCGACGGTAGCTGTCGTAGGCGAAGGCCTCATTGCCGGTGACCTTGATCAGCCCCTGCACGGTGGTGTCGTTGAGACCGAGGTTGAGCACCGTGTCCATCATGCCGGGCATCGACTGCCGCGCACCAGAGCGCACCGAGAGGAGCAGCGGGTTGTCGACGTCGCCAAACGTGCGCCCCATCACCGACTCGACCTTGGCCATCGTCTCGTCGACCTCTTTCTCCAAGGCCTCCGGATACGACTTGTCGTGCTGAACGTAGTAGGTGCAGACATCGGTGGTGATGGTGAAGCCGGGAGGCACCGGGATGCCGAGCTTGTTCATCTCGGCAAGGTTCGCGCCCTTACCACCGAGCAGGTTCTTCAAGTCGGCCTGGCCGTCGGCCTCGCCGCCACCGAAGAAGTAGACGTTCTTTTCACTCATCGAGTCCTCCAAGGGTCGGAGCCATTGGCCCCGCGCGCGTTCTTGTCTGCTGCGAGCCACCCAACACTCCGAAGAGGGCCGCAGCATCTGTCAGCTCTACATCACTAGCGGTTGGCTACGCGAAACAGGCCGTAGCCCAAGATGGCCCCCACCCCTCCCCCGAGGAGGCGAAGAAACCACTTGGCGTTGGGTCCGAGCCCCGCTCGCGGCACGTCTGGAACGAGAAACCAGAACTCATCGGTCCAGACGTCCGGATTGAAAGTCCCACGGTCGAGGCAGGTCGCCAATCGCATCCCGCCATCGACGAGCAGCAAGCTTGCACCCGCGAGCAACAGAATCGCAAAGAGGGCCAAGATCTTCACTGCTCACACCAACGCCGTGGTGGCCGTTTACTACCGCTTCGCCGAGAATGTCAATCACCACGAAAAAGCGCAGCTTTCTCATGGAGCTGGGCGCATGGGCTCTAGAGCGCTGACCAACTTTCCTCCCGTCGCCGCGCTGGTCTGCGACATCACAGCGGTTGTTGCTCGTCGGTTGCTTGCTACCAGCAGGCGCCCTCCTCTCTCGGCCAAGGTGATGGCGCAGGACGAGCCTACAGAGCTCGCGCAGCTCCAGCGCCGTCGTTCGCTCGCTCGCCTCGCTCGCAGCTTCTCTTGGCCTGAGCGCCCCGAGGATCCGCGCCTCGCGCCACACGTCCTCGGCGAGCGGCCAACCGTGCGGTCCACATGCAGCGCAGATCGCGCCACCAGAGGTCGCGCTGAATCCGAGCATCCCGACCGTCCCCGACGCGCCCGGGATCCCCTCGCCGCAACGCACACACTGGTCGAAGCTCGGCGCCAAGCCGATCGCCGCCAGCAGCCGGAGCTCGAAGCAACGCAGCAGCCGTGGGCTCGGCGGCACCTCGGCGATCGCCCCTAGCGTCTCCATCACCAGGTGAAAGAGCGCGGGATCGCTCTCTTCGCTAGGCCAGAGGTCTCGGGCCAGCTCGAGCACATAGCTGCCATGGGTCATCTTGCCCAGATCAGCGCCGATGACGCCGGCGAGGTCGGTGATCGGATCGAAGCGCGCCAGTGGCCGCAGATCGCTTCCCCGCCGCGGCGATCCGAGCTCGGCCCTCCCCAGCACGAAGAGGGAGAGCGCGGCGCCGAAGCGTTTGCGGCTCCTGCGCGCGCTGCGCGCGAGCGCCGAGACCTTGCCACCGTCCTCGGTCAGCAGGGTGAGGATCCGGTCGGCCTCGCCGTAGTCGACGCTGCGCGCCACCAGCGCGCGGGTGATCACCTTCTCGGACACGGCTGCTCACGCGCTCTCGTGTTCATCACGTCGGGAGGCACGAGGAGGTTAGAGCCAGACGCTGCCCAAGGCGAGGAAGGCCAACAAGGCCAACAGGTCGACCGCGATCGCCCCGATCGGGCCCGCGGCGAGCGCCGGGTCAACCCGACCACGATGAAAAACCGTCGGCAACAACGCCCCAACGGTCGCGGCGAGGGTCATCGCCGCTGCGACCGCCGCACCGAGCGCCGCCGAAGCGCCGAGGAGCGAGAGCCCGTTGGGCGGCCCTGCCGAGAGGTGGGCGTTCCAGATCCAAAAAATGAGGCCACAGAGCGCGCCGAAGAGGACCCCGAGCAACAAGCCGATCACCGACTGGGAGAGCACGCTGGGCCAGAGCCGACCGCCGAGACGCCCCACGAGCATCCGCTGGGTCATGACGGTCGCGCCCTGCAGCCCGATCACGCCGCTCAAGCCGAGCACGAAGGGCACCAACGAGACGATCGGGATGAACGAGGCGAAGCGCGTCGAGTAGGTCGCCAAGAGCGCCGCTCCAACCACACCGCCCACCGCGACGATCAGCAGCCAGGGGGCCCGCGAGAGCGCGGCCTTGAGCACCCCCTCCTGCTCGGCGAGCTCGTCGCCAGCGCCAGCCATGCGCAAGATATCCTCGGTGGCCTCCTCACGGAGCACGTCGATCACGTCATCGACGGTGACGATCCCAAGCAGCTTGTTGGCGTCGTCAACGACCGGCACCGCGAGCAGTCCATAGCGTGAGGCGATCTTGGCGACCTCCTCTTGGTCTTCGTCGGGCTCGACGCTGACGATCTCCGAGGTCATCAGCTCGAAGAGCGTCGTCTCGGGCTTGGTCGTGACGAGCTGCCGCAGGGAGACGACCCCGAGCAGCTGCTCGACCTCATTGACCACGTAGACGTAGAAGACCATCTCCATCTCGTCGTGGACGCGCTGCAGCTCGACGATCGCCTGCGCCGCGGTCATGTCCCGATTGAGGGCGAAGAAGCGCGGGCTCATGATGCCGCCCGCGGTCTCCGAGTCGTAGCGATGGAGCTCCTCGACCTCGTCTCGCTCCTCGCCGCGCATCCGCTGCAGCAGCTCGTCGGCGACCTCCTCGCTCATCTGCTGCAGCAGGTCGGAGGCGTCATCCGGTGCGACGTATTGGAGCAGCTCGACAGCGCGGTCGCGGGGGAGCGCCTCGAGCAGCCGCGCGGCGACGTCGATCTCGGCGGCGGCGATGATCTGAGCGCGTCGCTCGTCATCGCCGGCGTAGGCGATCAGCTGCGACTGTTCGTTGTTGGTGAAATGCGGCAGGAGGTAGCCGAGGTCGGCGGCGTGAGCCTTGGCCAGCACGTTCTCCAGCGGCTGCGAGGCGCCCCGCCGGATCAGGCGCTTGAGCGTTCGCTCGAGCATCTGCAGCTTGGGCGTCAGCATGCGGACCTCCTACTGGTGGGCGACAGACGTAACGAAGCGGCCCGAGGACCGCCTCGAAACGAGAACGGTTTTCTGGGGCGCGGCCTAGCCGAGGAGAGCGCCGAGGGTCGAAGAGAGCGCGGATGGGGGCGTGCCGAGCGACGCCTGCGTGTCGGCGTTCGCGCCGCTGCCCCAGAGCAGCGAGAAGGTGATCGTGACGATGATCAGCAGGATGATCACGAAGAGCGCCAAGCCGAAGTGGCGACGCGTGCTCACCTCCGCGGCGGCCTCACCGACCGCCTCTGTGGTGCGTCGCTCCTCTTCGGTCTTCAGCGTCGAGACGACGTCGTTGTAGCGGCCGTAGGCTTCGCTCTCGGGCAACCCCAGGTGCCTCGCGTACGACTTCACGAAGCCGCGAACGAAGATCTCGGCCGGCAGATCATCCCAGCTGCCGTTTTCCAGCAGCTCGAGGGTGCGAACGGGGATCTTCGTTGCTTCCGCGACCTCGCCCAAGGGCATCTGCCGCAGCTCCCGCTCACTTCGCAGATAGTGTCCAAAGTCCCGTTGTGCGTCCATGCCACACTCGCGACAGTGATCCACGGCCGACCCCTCCAGCGAGGTCGGGCAGCTTCAGATCAAATCAGCTGAGCGTAACGCTTGCATTCCTGGCTGATGCAGCTCTTCGGATTGCGCGTCACGCATTGTTGAAATAGGGCTCGAGCTTCTTCCGACTTACGTTGCTTCAAGTAGCAAAGGCCAAGGAGTTGATACGCTTCTTGTAGCGGGCATCGCTTGTCCGCCGTCACCTTCAGCAACTCCGCCGCGGCGGCGTCGTACTGTTTGCGCGCGTAGTAGACTTTGGCAAGCCAATAGCGCCCCAAACAGAACGTGGGCTTGTGAAAGAGCGACTGACGAAGGTCGCGCGCGGCGCTCTTCAGATCACCCTGTTTGAAGTACGCCTGACCTCGCGCGCCCAGCGCGAGGTAGCGATCACGGTAGAGGATGTTGTCCAGCGCCTGGTCGCAGAGCTTGATCGCCTTGTCGTAGCGCTCGAAGTGGAGCGCTATGTTCGCCAGGTAGTTAAGGGCGTCGGACTCCGCTTTCTTTGTTTTTTTCGAAAGCTTGACGACGCGATCGAGGTGCTTGGCGGCCAGCCGAAACGCGGCGTTTGCCTCGGCGAGCTGATCCTTGGCGGCGTCGCCCTTGATGCACTGGCGCCGATCGATGAAGTTCGACGCGTGTACACCCTCGAGGAAGAAGATCACGCCGAGGAGCTGATGCGCCTCACCGTTGTCCGGGTTGTGCTTGATCGCCTTCAAGAGCTCGGACTTCGCGAGCGAAGGTTGTTTTTTTGCGAAGTAGTCCCGACCGAGGAGATAGTAGGAGCGAGAGAGCTTGGGATTGCGTCGAGCGGCGGGACAGCCGACCTGAGACGCGCACACCAGCGTGAGCGCGAGGGAACGCATCACGCTCGCGTAGCGTAGTGTTCTCGCAGCTCTCCGCGTCGAGGTCGGGCGCGTGTGCATCAATGGGCGGCTCGTGTCGGCTCCTTCGCCGTGATCTGATCGAGCCGCGCATCTCGCGTCGACACTCGGATCACACCAAAGGCGAAGATTTTCAGCTTGCTAGCAAACAAGCGGACAGATTGTCAAGCGGACAGATTGTCGCGCGTGAAGTCGCCGCGTGACGCGGCGCGTCGCAGCCCCTGTCAGTCGACTTGGATGGCGATCGCCTGACCGAAGTTGGCCACCTTGCTCGCAGGAGCGCGGAAATCCGCGAGGGCCTTGGAGATGCTGACGGTGCCGCCACCTGTGGTGCCAACGCCGACCAGCACTCGGAGGTAACGCGCGGCGCTCGTGGATGCTCTGGGTTTGCCGCCATAGTTCTTGGTCGCCGTAAAATGGATCAGGTTGCGCCCCTTCTTGAGGTGCTGACCGATCTCGACGACAACCTGCGCCTCCGAGGAGCGGACCTTGCGGATCCACGTCCCGTTGATGAAGACATCGACGTCGTATTGCGCCGACTTCGGCTGCTGTCCAGCAGAGACCAGGTAGTAACGCTTGCTCAGCGCCTTCGCTGGACCCGCCTTCCCTGGAGCCCTCTTGGATCCCTGCCCCGATCCTTCCTGCCCGGCCTGTTCCACGGTCTTGACCGTGTAGCCCTTGGCGGTGATGTGGATGTTCCCCTTGGCATCGAAGCGTACCCTGCAGCCGTTGAACTGCTGATTGCGCAGCCCCGTCACCCGCACGCCGTTGAAGAAGACCTCCGCCGCCGACGCCGGAGAGGCGACACAGACCCCACTGATCAACACGGCCAGGACAAACGCCTTTCCACCTCTGGCGGGCCAAAGCTTGCCGTTCATTGCGATACCTCCTCGAGAGCCCCCCATCTTCGCCTAGAGCGCTGATCAGCTTACCGGACCGAGCTGCGCGAAGGATGCGGAATCACGGCGTAGGAGCGAGGAGGGCGCCTGCTTTTAGCAAGCAACCGAC
>PDPC01000018.1 GCA_002747355.1 Pseudomonadota bacterium
ACGGCGTAGGAGCGAGGAGGGCGCCTGCTGGTAGCAAGCAACCGACGAGCGACAACCGCTGTGATTTCGCAGACCAGCGCGGCGATGGGAGGTAAGCTGATCAGCGCTCTAGCTTGGCTCAGAGAGGCTCCGGCGTGGGGCCTCGAGCTGCTCGGGCTCGCGTAGCGACCAGGCCACGAGGCTGACGAGGTCTATCACCTCGAGCGGGCTGCTGGCCGCTTGAAGCGTGTGCCTACAGGTGGGGCAGGCCGTGACGACGACATTGACGCCGAAGAGCTGTGGCTCCTCGAGCAGATGGAGCGCCTGACCTGTGGCGGCCTCTGGGTAGGTCAAAGCCAGGAGCCCGCCAGCGCCGCAGCCCTCTGCCTTCTCGTGGTGATGAAAGAACTCCCGCGGTGACTCGACGCAGCGCGCGAGAAGCCGCCGAGGAGCGTCATAGACTCCGAGGTAGCGACCGAGGTAGGAGGGGTCGTGATAGAAGGCGGCGAAGCGTCGGCGTCGGGCTTCGAGGCGCTCGGCGTGGGGCGCGAGGAACTCCGAGATGTGCAGAACCTCGGTGCCGTGGTCGAAGCCTTGCTCCGGTAGAAACACCCGCAAGAGCCAGGCGGTGGCCGCCGAAGCGACGACGACGGTCGGGTAGTTGCGGAGCTGCTTGCAGAGCTCTTCGGCGTAGAAGCGTGCCCCCTCGACGAAGCCGCCGGCCCAGAGGGCGTAGCCCGCGTCGCCGAGGAGCGTGTCGGCGAGGCGGACGAAGTCGAGGCCGAGACGATCGAAGACGAAGAACGCGTCTTCGATGCCGCTCAGGTCAGGGGCACCTCCCTCGGAGGAGATGGTGTCAAAGCCAGGGATGAAGCCGACGCGAGCCTTTTTCGTCAGCTGCGCCGCGAGGGAGCTTCGCTCGAGGGTGGAGCGCAGCTCTCGGGCTCGCTCTCGGACCCGGAGCGGAAGGCCCTCGAGCGCGGCGTGCCCTAGCCCTCGCTCGCGGGCGGCGGCGCGTCCCTCCCAGAGCGTCGCCGCGACGTCGTTTTGATGCTCGCAGTATTGCTGACAGAGCCGACAGCCGGTGCATGCGAAGAGCGGATCGATGTAGGACTGCTGCCACGGGATGGCCCCACGGCGCAGCATCTCGAGGATCTGCATCTTCGATTGGGGGATCAGCGCCTCGTGACCGAGCGCGTTGGAGACCGGGCAGGCGTGACGGCAGAGCTTCGGGCAGAAGGTGCAATAGGTCAGCTCTTTTTCGTGGTCTTCGATCGCCATTTTCTTTGCCGTCAGTGCCAGCGCGGGCTGAGCAGGACCTGTTGGGGGTCGAGTGTTCGACGCAGGGCCCGCGCGACGCCGCTCTCGTGGCGAGCGCGCCTCGCAGACAGGCCGGCGCCCTTGAGCAGCGCCTCCAGGCCTGGGCGGTCGAGCGTGGGGCCGTCTTCCGGTCGCGGCGAGCCGAGCCAGAGGTTGCTGCCTTGCATCGTGAACTGGTCGCAGACCAGCGTCGCGGGCATCTCGCCGAGCGCCTGGCGTAGCCGGGCCAGGCGGGCCTCGACCTGGGAGAAGGGCAAGAAGGCCTGAGTCCGCGGCTGGGTTCGTGGGACGGGATCGTCGTGTTGGGTCGCCCACCGATCGGCGAGGCGCCGTGGCAGCTCGGAGCCGCCGTGCTCGGCGACGACCTGCTCGAGCTGCTGGCGCTGAGCGCGAAGCAGCGTCGTCGGGCCGGCGATCTGCGTCGCGAGGATCGCCTGGCGAGAGAAGGACTCACCGGCGATTGGGTGGGTCGCTGGCTTGCCGATCTGTACTTGGAGGCGGGCAGGGCGGACGCCGAGCGCGAGGGCCTTGGCGGCGCTGGCGATCGCGGCGCCGGGCTCGTCGAAGTCGAAGAGCAGCGGCGTCTGGTCTTCGGGCAGCCTTTGCACACGCAGCACGGCGTCGGCGATCACGCCCAGCGCCCCCGCGGATGCAAGGTAGAGCCGCGCGAGATCCGGACCGGTCGCGCTGCGTGGGCTGATCCGAGTCTCGAGCAGCCCTCCAGCGGCGGTGGCGACGGTGACACCGATGCAGGCCTCGTGGAGCGCGCCACAGAGCGGCGAGTAGGCAAGCGGCGGTGGATCGGCGAGTACGCCCCCAAGGGTCGAGGTGTACATGCTGTCGGGGAGCGGCCCGAGGGTCAGCTGATCGCGCCGCAGCGCATCCTCGAGGAAGCGCAGCTGGATCCCGCACTGGCTCTGCACGAGCAGCGAGGTCTCGTCGAGGCGCAGGATGTTGCTCAGGCGCTGGGTGTCGAGGGCGATCCGCGGTCGCCCATCGGGAGGAGGCCAGCGGTGGCGTGCCCGCGTCCCGGCACCGGTGACGGCGATCTGCGCCTCTCCACGCTGGGCTCGCAGGACCTCGACGATCTCGTCAGCGGCCCCAGGCCAGATGACAACGTCCGGCGCGAGGTCGCCGTAGGCTTCTCGATCGGAGTCGGCGAAGGAGGTGTGGACGGCGCCGACGACACGCGAGAGGAGGCTGGAGAGCACCTTCGACCCTGTCATCGTCATAGCCCCATCTTGCCTGGGTTGAGGATCCCCTGGGGATCGAGGACCTGCTTGAGCTGACGGTAGACCTCGATCCCGTGTCCATGCTCGTCGGCCATGAAGCTGGCCTTGCTGTAGCCGACACCGTGGTGGTGGCTGATCGTGCCACCGGCGCGGACCACCGCCGAGAGCCCCTTGCGCCAGATTTCATCATAGAGGCGCTCGGCGCGGCCACGGGGCTCAGCGGCCGCGGCGAAGGTGAAGTAGATCGAGCAGCCCTCGGGGTAGGCGTGGGAGAAGTGCGCCATCACCACAGCCAGCGGAGAGAGCGCCGCGCGGACCTCCTCGTAGAGGCGGAGCAGGCGTCCCCAATGGGTCGCGACCTCCATCGTGTCGACGAAGCCTCCAGCCGCGTAGAGTGGGCTCTGCTTGTAGGAGACGGCGTGGCGGCGGGCGAACCAGCGCTTCGCCGCTCGATCGCCGAGGTCGCGGCCACCAGCGGCGATCAGCTCGGCGTGGGCCAGGGCCGCCTCTGCTTCGGCGCTCGCGCTGCTCCCCTCGCAGCCGACGATCAGCTGACAGCCCTCGGCGAGCTTCGGTAACAGCCAGTCGCGGACGCGGTTGAGCAGCCCCGCCCGCGAGAGCAGACCCCGCAGGGCGCGCTGCTTGAGCTGGCTTTTGTGGTTGGCCGGCCGCGCCTCCTCGACGGAGCCCTCGGCGGTCGAGTCCTCGTCGTGACCGCCGACCACCAGCCCGAGGGCAGAGGCCAGGAGCGTTCGCTGGTCGCCCTGGGGAGCGCCTAGGTTGGCGATCAAGGTGTCGAGCTCGTCGTAGAGCCGCAACACCGCGGGACGCAGCCCACGCTGCATCACCCGGCGGATGCCCTCGCAGCCTGCGGCGACGCGGGGGAAATGGTAGGCGCGGAGGAGGCGGGTCTCGGGCAGCGGCTGCGTACGCAGCGTCGCCTCGGTGATCACGCCGAGGGTGCCCTCGCTGCCGACGACCAGCTGCAAGAGGTCGGGGTAGTCGTGCGCCCCGCAGCGCAGCACGGTGCCGTCTCCTGTCACGACCTCAAGACTCTCGACCATGTCCTCGATCTTGCCGTAGCGGCTCGAGCATTGACCTGCCGAGCGGGAAGCGAGCCAGCCACCGAGGGTAGAGCAGTAGATCGAGGAGGGAAAATGCCCCAGCGTCATGCCGCGGAGGTTGAGCTGGTCTTCGAGGATCTGGCCGAGGATGCCCGCCTGGAAGGTGGCCAGGTGGTCCTCGACGTCGACCCGTAGGAGCCCAGAGAGACGTTTGAGGTCGAGGGCGATGCCGCCGGCGATGGGGATCGCGCCGCCACAGACGCCCGAGCCGGCGCCCCAGGGGACGACCGGCACGCCGTGCTTGGCGGCGATGCGGAGCACCTGGCAGACCTCCCGCGTCGACTCGGGCCAGATCACCAGCTCGGGGGGCGCGATCACCGGCCTCGAGTCGCGTAGCGAGAGCAGCGTCCGGGGCCATTGGTCCCGTGAGTAGACCATCCGCTCGGCGTCGCCTCGAGCGAGACGCGAGGCGGGGAGCGTGGAGTCTAGCTCGGCGAGGGCGGCGGGGGACAGCGAGGTCGTCTTGATCATGAGCCCCCCAACGTTACGCGCTGAGCTGCGCCTCTCGCAAGCGGCGCGTGCAGGTACCGCTCTGCTCTCGTGCTAGGCTGGTCCCGTGTCCAAGCGAGGGCTCCATTGGCGCTGGGTCTTGTTCGGTGTGGCCGTGATGGTCGGGCTCCACGTCGTGGCCTACTACGCGCTGACACGTCAGCTGGTCGGGATGGTCGACGATGAGCCGGTAGTGGCCTTCGGCACCGCTGTCGGTGTCTCTCTCGGTATCTTCTTCGTCGGTGGCCTGCTGGTCGGGCGCCTCTCTCCAGGACGCACGATCCAAGAGCCAGCCGTCGCCGGAGTCTTCGGCCTGGTGATGGTTGTCGCCCTGCAGCTTCTGGTGGGGATGATCAACATCTTTGGCCTGCTCCTCGGCGCCCCCTTCTCGTTTGCCATGAGCTACCTCGGTGGCTGGGTTGGCGAGAAGTGGCAGACCTCGAGTGAGCATCAAGCGGGGCGCTAGAGCGCTGACCAGCTTACCTCCCGTCGCTGCGCTGGTCTGCGAAATCACAGCGGTTGTTGCTCGTCGGTTGCTTGCTACCAGCAGGCGCCCTCCTCGCTCCTACGCCGTGAT
>PDPC01000019.1 GCA_002747355.1 Pseudomonadota bacterium
ACGGCGTAGGAGCGAGAAGGGCGCCTGCTGGTAGCAAGCAACCGACGAGCAACAACCGCTGTGATTTCGCAGACCAGCGCGGCGACGGGAGGTAAGTTGTTCAGCGCTCTAGAACGCGGCCGGCAGCGCGGTGCCCGGCGACGAAAGGGATTTGTGGGGGTGCTCTTAGTCGCTGACGATCGCGAGGATGTCCTCTTCGCGCAGGATTAGGTGCTCTTCGCCCTCGATTGTGACCTCGGTGCCCGCGTACTTGCCAAAGAGTACGCGGTGACCAGCCTCGACCACCAGCGGGCGGATCTTGCCGTCTTTGAGCGTGTGACCGGGACCCACCGCGACGACGACCGCCTCGATCGGCTTCTCCTTCGCGCTGTCGGGGATGATGATCCCGCCCTTGGTCACCTCCTGCTTGCCCATCCGCTTGACCAGGATCCGATCTTTCAGAGGACGCAACATCGGCTAGAGCTCCTTTTTCGTGTCTCTTTGGGTTGTGAGCGGGCCAAGCCCGCGGCGACGCAAGCTAAGCATCACGGCTCACCTGTCAAGCGGGCAAAACCTCGAGCGACCTACTTGTCGAGCAGCTTCTTGTTGATCTCGACCTGCTCTTTGGGGAGCCGCGCAAAGACCTCTTTGTAAACCTTCGCCCGCTGCTTGTCTTTCAGCTTGGTGAACTTCTTATCCGAGATCTGCTTGTTGACCAGCTTGGTCATCAGCTTGCCATCGAAGGCCCCGAGGCTCTCTTCGACCTTGCGAATGTTCAGCTCCGTCGCCTGCTGACGGCTCAGCCAGATCTTGAACACCTGCTTTCCCTTGTGAGTCCCCACCAGGGTGAGCCTCTTCAGCTGCTCGATCTTGTCGAACATCACCATCACCGACGAGGCGAAGGCGCGGGCGATGCGCTTGTAGGTCATCTTGTCGACAGGGTCACCGCTGCCGTCGTCTTTGACGAAGGGCAGCCGGATCTCGAGCGCCAGCTTCTCGGCGTCGGCGAGCAACCGTGGCTTCTCTTTGGTGTATTGGGGCAGGGGGCCCATGGCCTTTTTGGCCCACTTCAGCAGCGGCAGCTTCTGCTTGTTGACCATCTTCGGCTCGCCGCTGGCCGTGGCGCGCTGCACCGAGGCCAGCCAGTCGTCACCCTCGGCCTCGGCCTTGGCCTCGCTGCTATAAAAGCGGATGTCGATCTTGCCTACGGACTTGCCAACCTTGAAGCCTTCGCGGCCCTTGACCTGGCGATAGAACGACCTCATCAGCCGGTCGAGGTCGTCGCGGTCGAAGTCCGGCGCGACCACGGCGCGGACGATGCTCTCGCCGCCGGTGGCCTTGTTGAGGCTGATGTCCTTGGCGATCTTGACCTTCTGCCCGAGCGGGATCGTCAGGTCTTTAAAGTAGAGCTGCGCCTTGACCTTCTTCTTTTTGGGACAGGCAGGCAGCACGAGCGCCGCCGTGAGAGCGAGGAGCAGAAGGGAGCTTCGCTGAGACCGCATCATGGCGTACTCCTGGGCTGAGAACGGCGACGTGAGCCGAGAAGACCTCATCGCAATGCGGCCTTCATAACACAGCTTGACATGTTGGGGATCGCTAACCCCGACCTGTATGGCTCTGATCGCTTCTGCCCATCGGTCGCGTGTGGAGGCTAGCTGATCGCCGCCACGGCGCGGCGCGTATCCACGGCGCGGCGCAGCTCGCGACGCCGCTCGAGCTGGCGGAACACACCGCGCTCTTCGCGGGCGAAGGTCGTATGAGTCGGGAGCAGCTCGACGGCCGCGCGTTCTCGTCGATCGGCGCGGCGACGCTCGAGGTCCGCGTCGATGCGAGCGATGGCGTTCTGAAAAGAGGACATGTGACAAGTGTCGCCCCGATCCCACCATTGACCAAAAAAGCCGCGCGCGCCGAGGCTTGCCCACGACCCGCGCGCTCGCCGCCGTCATGGCGGAAGACCTCGCTGCTGCGAACGTGGAGCTACCGGGCAGGTCTCAACGCGGTCACGAGCTGGCGTAGGCGGCCGAGCTCGGCGACGGTGAGGGGGTGCTTGAAGCTGCAGGCGGCGAGGGTCGGCTCGCTGCCGCTGACGAAGGCGAAGACGCGGGTGAAGGGCACGACGGCCAGCACGTACTCGGCCAGCCACCCGGCGCCGATCTCGGTCTCCCGGGTCGCGCCAAAGCTCCCCAGGCTGCGCCCTCCAGCGTGGAGCTCGATGGTCCGGCAGTCCTCAATCCAGAAGCGCCTGTCGGCGGCGCTTCGCAGGCCCATCAGCACGCCGCTGTAGGTCGCGGGGATGCGACCGGGGAAGCCGCCAGCGGCGACGAGCGCCAGGCTGTGGCCCTTTGGCGGCGGCGCCGGCGGTCGGACACGCAGCAGCGTCATGCGACGGGCGGCGTCGTAGCGCTGCTCGACGCGGCCGGGTTTGGTCGGCCCGCGCTTCGGCGGCGGCGCGGGTGGCTTGGGCGTCGGGGCGGGGCAGGCCGACAGGAGCAGGCCGGCGAGCGCGACGGCGAGCGCGGAGAGCGTAGAGGTGCTCATGCCGTCGATCGTACACTGAACAGCCCGTTGGTCTAGCCCTCCCATTCCCATCGCGACCTGCCCTTCAAACCGAGCTCTAGCGGCCACCGCGAGCCAGGACCACGTACTGCGCGTAGAGATACACGTAGGGCACGACGAAGAGCAGCGCGTCGATCCGGTCGAGCAGACCGCCGTGCCCCGGGATCGCCTTGCCCGAGTCTTTCGCGCCATAGCCGCGCTTGATCATCGACTCGACGAGGTCGCCGATCATCCCCAGCGTCGCCCCAGGCACGCAGATCAGCACCACATCGACCCAGGTCAGGATCGGCAGAAACCAGAGCTTGGCCACGACGCCTGCCACGGTGGAGAAGAACACGCCGCCGATCGCGCCCTCGATGCTCTTGCCGGGGCTGATCGCCGGATAGAGCTTGCGCTTGCCGATCGCGCGCCCCACGCCGTAGGCGCCGGTGTCGGCGACCCAGGTGGTGGCCATCGCCAGCACGATCCACTCGGCGCCGTCGGTGGGGATGCGCTTGAGCAGCGCCAGCGAGGTGATCAGGAGCGGCACGTAGAGCAGGCCGAAGAGCAGCAGGCCGGCGTTCGAGGTGGCGGTCTTGATGTCCTTGTGGGCAAAGAGCTCGATGATCGCGAAGAGCAGGGTCGAGGCTGTGAGGGCGACCAGCGGCGCGTCGGGGAAGGGCTTGTAGACCAACAGCAGCGAGAGCACGAGGCCACAGACGATGCCCACCACCCGCACCCAGACCGGCTCCTCGGCGAGGGCGATCCAGTAGAACTCGCCCTGGCCAACCACGACGGCCACCAGGACCCAGGCCAAGAGCCCCTCGGGGCGGGACCAGAAGATCGAGAGCAGCAGCGGCACCCCCAGCCCGACGGCCGAGATGATGCGCACGATCAAGTTTCGGTTCGCCTCGTTCATCTACCTCTCGAATCGGAAGAAGACGTTACTCGCTCGCGCCCGTCGAGGGTAAGCCCTCGCTCTCGAGCTGCTCGGAGGTGCGACCAAAGCGCCGCTCACGACGCTGATACTCGGCGATGGCCTCGAGCAGATCGGGCTTGCGGAAGTCGGGCCACATGGTGTCGAGAAACATCAGCTCGGCGTAGGCTACCTGCCAGAGCAGGAAGTTCGAGATGCGCTTTTCGCCGCTGGTGCGGATCATCAGATCGACCGGCGGCATCCCCGCCGTCGACAGCCGCGCGTCGAGAGCGGCCTCGTCGACCACCTCTGGAGCCAGCTTGCCGGCGGCGACCTCGGCGGCGAGGCGCCGCACGGCCGCGGCGATGTCCTCGCGCCCACCGTAAGACAGCGCCAGCGCGAGGGTCATCGAGCGGTTCTTCGCCGAGACGTCGATCAGCACCGACAGCGCCTGCTGTACGTAGCGCGGCAGACGAGAGACATCACCAACCGCCGTCAGCCGGATGTCGTTTTCCATGATCTCGTCGCGCTCTTCGAGCACGTAGCGGTAGAGCAGCTCCATCAGCGCGTCCACCTCATCGGGGGGACGATCCCAGTTCTGCTCGGAGAAGGCAAAGAGCGTCAGCGCGGAGATCCCGAGGGCGCGGCTGGCGCGCACCACCGAGCGCACGCTCTCGGCGCCTTCACGATGGCCCTCGACGCGCGGGAGCCCGCGGCTACGGGCCCAGCGGCCGTTACCATCCATGATGATTGCCACATGGCGAGGGAGCTTGGCGCGGTCGATCGACAACGCAACAGGGCCGTCGGCATCCATTGAGGCCACGTACCATGGCGCTGGCCTCTCGAGCAAGTCAGCACGGGCACGAGTGAACGAAACGAGTGATGCTAAGAGCTTCCCCACAAAAACCGGGACCGAACCGGGCGCTGCGCTGCTGGACCGAGCCGGGTACTGCCGAGCCGATTTCGTAGCCGAAGACAAGAGCCATACGGGTGGTACGGGTGGTACGGCGAACGTTCTGAGCCGCCAGTGCTGTGGCCGGCGACGGGAGGAATGTGTGGGGGGGCTCCGAAACGGTCCGCGGGCGCGCGGAAGCGGTTGACCGACCCGGTATAGATCTCATAGGTTTCCCCAAAACGATTGGATGCAAGAGACGTAGTTGCGTCGTTGTAAAGGCTGGGGACTAGAGCGCTGATCAGCTTACCGGACCGAGCTGCGCGAAGGATGCGGAATCACGGCGTAGGAGCGAGGAGGGCGCCTGCTGGTAGCAAGCAACCGAC
>PDPC01000020.1 GCA_002747355.1 Pseudomonadota bacterium
TCACGGCGTAGGAGCGAGGAGGGCGCCTGCTGGTAGCAAGCAACCGACGAGCAACAACCGCTGTGATTTCGCAGACCAGCGCAGCGACGGGAGGTCAGCTGGTCAGCGCTCTAGAGCTGCCTCGGCGAGCGGCGCCGCCTCGTCTTGCTCGGCCGCGCCCCGGTCTACCGCGGCGTCCTCCTCCTGCTCGTCGTGCTCGTCGCTCGCGCCCTGCTGGTCGAGCAGCGTCAGCGCGACGGCGAGGGCGCGCTTGGCCTTCTCGGTCAGCGCCTCGTCGCTCTTGATCCGGGTGTAGGCGCTCAGCGCCTGCTCCTGGTAGGCCGCGGACTGCTGCTCCAGCTCGCCGATCCGCGTGTCCCGCTCGGCGACGACCTGCCGCGCCTGCTCGAGATCGCCCTGCAGCGCGGTGATCGCCTCGTCGCGCTCGCCGATGGTCGCCTCGAGCTGTGTGCGCTCGCGCTCGCGCTGCGCGGCGACCTCCTGCTGCTGCTCGGCGTGCTGCCGCTGCAGCGCCTCGATCGCCGCCGCGTGCTCATGCTCGTGTCGAGCGAGCGCGGCCGCGTGAGCCTCCACCGCCCGCTCCGCCGCCTGCTCGAGCTCGGCGACCTGCGCCCGATGAGCCGCCGCCGCCTGCTCCGCCGCCTGCTCGAGCTCGGCGACCTGCGCCCGATGAGCCTCGGCCGCCTGGGCCGCCGCGTGCTCGAGCTCCGAGACCGTCGCCCCATGCTCCTCGCCGAGCTGCGCCAGCGCCGCCTGATGCTGCTGAGCCTGCTCCCCCAGCGCCGCCTCACCCGCCTGAGCGACCTGCTCCAGCGCCGCCTCTCGTTCGGCAGCCAGCCGCTCGAGCTCGGCCTGATGCGCCGTGCGCAGCGCCTCCTTCTCGCCCTCGAGCTCGGCCTCACGCTGCTTTAGGGTCGCCTTGGCCTCCTCGGCCTTCTGCGCCAGCTCCGCCCCGTGGGCCTGCGCGGCCTGCTCGCTGGCCTCGGCGTGCTCGCGCGCCTTGTCGGCGAGCTGCTGCTGCGTTCGCTCCGCGGCCTCGGCCAGCGCCGCCTCGTGCCGCTGCCGCTGCTCTTCGAGCGCCGCCGCGTGCGCCTCGGCCTGCGCGGCCTGCGCGGCCTGATGCTGCTGCTGCTGCTCGGCCAGCGCCGCCGCGTGCGCCTCGGCCTGCGCCCCACGGGCCACCGCCGCGGCCTCCGCGGCCTCGGCCTCCGCCGCCTCATGCTGCTGCTGCTGCTCGGCCAGCGCTGCCTGCCTGGACGCCTCGGCCTCGGCGAGCTGCCGCGCGTGCTGCTCGCTGGCGCTGGCCAACGCCGCCGCGTGCTCGCTCTGCAGGGTCTCGAGCTCGGCGGCGTGCGTCGCCGCGAGCTCTTCGGTCTCAGCGGCGAGGCGCGTCTTCAGCGCGTCGACCTCACGATAGGACTTCTCGATCTCGGCCTTCGCCTCCGTGAGCCGCGCCTTGACCTGCGTCTCCCGCTCGACCAGCCGATCCTTATCCTGGGTCAGCGCGTCGATCCGCTCCCGCGATCCCATCAGGTCGCGCTCGATGCCGAGCAGCTTCTCGTCTTGGTCTCGGGCCCGGCGCTCGAGCTCGCGGACCTTGTCTTTGTGGTCGAGGATCTGCCGGTCTTTGGCGTCGAGATCGTCTTTGAGGTCGAGGATCTCTTTCTCTTTGCGGTTGATCACCTCGCGCAGGCTGAGCACCTCACGATCGCGCGAGTAGGCGCCCTCGTTGCCCGAGCTCGCGGCCCCGAGCTGCGCCTCGGCGGCGCGGGTCTCGGCCTCATGAGCGCGCGACTTCGCCTCCCGCGCCTCCTCTTCGGCGGCCTCGCGCCGCGCCTCGGCCTCGACGAGCTGCCGAGCCTGCGCCTCGGCCTGGGTCGCCTGCTGATCGAGCTGCCTCTGCAGCGCCGCCAGCGCGTTGCGCAGCTGCTCGAGCTGCCTGTCGTCGGGGAGCGGGCCTGGAGGCGGCGTATCCTCGGTCTGCGAGACCGGTGGCGTGGTCTGCTCTCCGCTCGGCGGACGGGGCGCCTCTTGGACGTGGACCTCCGCCGATCGCGGCGGTATGGGGGGCGGCTCGGCCTCGGTCTCGCCGAGGGCGGCGAGGTCGTCGAGCCCCACCTCGCCCCTCGTCGCTGGCGCCGCGACGTCCGGCTCGACCGCGGCGAGCAGCTCAGGCTCCGCGGGCCTCGGCGCGCCGAACTCCTCGAGCGCCGCGAAGGCCTCGTCGGTGGCGCGATCGATCTCCTGGTCGATCGTGATCCGCGTCGCCTCCTCGAAGTCGTCCACATCGATCTCGGCTTTGAAGGCGTCGCGCTCGATCGCGATCTCCTCGGCCTCGATCGCGATCTCCGCCGCCTCGATCTCCGCCGCCTCGATCTCGATCTCCTCGGCCTCGATCGCGATCTCCTCGGCCTCGATCGCGATCTCCTCGGCGTCCTCGCTGTCGATCGTGGCGTCACGGCGCGGCGTGCCGGCCCCGAGGTTGGCCGCCTCGCGCGGGTTCAACACCGCCGTGCTGCCCTCATCACCTTGGTCGGCCTGCTCGCCGAGGGCGACGTGGACGCCGATCGAGGTCAGCAGCTGCTCCATCGAAAACGGCGCGATCAGGTAGTCTTCGGCGTGGGTCTTCAGGTTGCGGTGCTTGTCGAAGACGTCCTGTGAGCCCGCCGACGACATGATGATCAGCGGGATCGCCCTCAGCTGGGGGTTCTTTTTGAGCTTGTTGCAGATCGAGTAGCCATTGGTGCCGGGCAGCTCGACGCGCAGCAGGATCAGGTCGGGCTGCTGCTCCGCCGCGCCGGTGAGCGCGCCTTCGGCGCCGGTGATCGTCACGCTGGCGCCCTTCGCTTCGAGCGTCGACTGAATCTGTCCAGCAAAGGCCTGGTCCGCCTCGACAACCATGATCTGCGGCATCCGCACGTCTCCTCACGGCTGCCCCATGCGATCGGCATGCCGTCGCCCTGTGAGCAGCAAGAACTCTCGCAGTTCTCGGATCCTAGGGCTGCTTGGGGAGAGGTGTCAATTCCACCTGGCCACCAGGAGCTGAATCGCCCTCGATAGCCGAGCTCGGAAAAGGAGGAGGCGAGGGGCTAGTCGCGATGGGAGATGAGGCGGACGAGGCGGCGGCGGTCCATCTCTGAGGTGACGGCGTAGCCGGTGCCACCGGAGACGTAGGTGCCGACGTTGTAGCCTTGGACGCCGCGCCATCGGGGCTGGCGCTGGCGCGAGGGCAAGGTGTGGGGGTCGACGACGAAGAAGGAGACCCGCTGGCCGCCGACCTGGTAGGTCAGGTAGACCGCCTGCTGGCCGCGGAGCTGGGTCAGCCGGGCTCCGACCAGGTGAGCGTCCTTGTTGCGCAGCCGCGGCAGGCGCACGGCGAAGGGGACCTTGTCTCGGAAGAACTGTTGGATCTTGCCGCCGCGGGAGTCGGTGACGTCGAGCGGCAGCGCCGTCCGATGCCAGCGCACGCTCTGCTCGGCGAGCTGCTGCTCGGCCGGCGGCGCCCCGGCCTTGCGCAGCGTGACGCCCAGGGCGATGGCCAGGGCCGCCGCCATCGCCAGCGCGGGCACCAGCCGCAGCGTCCAACGCCGTCGCCGCCGCTTCTCTTCGCGCGCCCCCTCCTCGGCGAGCAGGCTCCCCACCCGCGCCCGCAGGCGCCCGGGGGCGGCTGGCAGCGGGGTGGCCGAGGCGCGCAGCTTCTCTTTGAACTGCTCCTCGAAGCGCACCACCCGCCGGCAGCGCTCACAGCCCGAGAGGTGGGCGGCGAAGGCGACGCGGTCGTCTTCGACGAACTCGCCGTCGAGATAGGGGTGAACGAACTTGTGGACCTCCTGGCAGTCCATCACGACCCTTCCTTCGTTGATCGGCTCTGTCGATAGGCGTCGAGGTCGGCGGCGGGCGCGCTCGCACCCGCCTCGTCGCCGGCGTCGTCGGCGGCGCGAGCCGGGGGCGCGATGGCCTCCACCAACCCACGCTCGACCGCGTAATCATGAAGCTTCTTCTGCAGCTGGCGGCGGCTGCGGTAGAGCCGGCTCATCACCGTGCCCACCGGGCAGTCGACGATCTCGGCGATCTCCTTGTAGGAGAAGCCGTGGACATCACAGAGGATCACGACATCGCGGAAGTCGTCCGAGAGCTCGTCGATGGCCTCTCGGAGCCGCTCTGAGCTGATCGCGTCGAGGAGCACGTCTTCGCTCGCGCGCCCGGCGGCGCTGGCCGACGAGATGAAGCGCTCGTAATGCCAGCCGCCCTCGGCTTCGCTCTCCAGCTTGCGGATGTTTTGGCGTTTCCTGACCTGATTGTAGAACGTGCGGGTCAGGATCTTGAAGAGCCAGGCCTTCATGTTGCTGCCCGGCTCGTAGCTCTCGCGGAAACGCAGGGCCTTGACGATGCTGTCCTGGACGAGATCCTCGGCGTCCCGCTCGTCGCGGGTCAGCCGCATCGCCATCGCGAAGAGCGCGTCGAGGTGCTCGAGGGCCTCGGCCTCGAAGCGCGCCTTGTCCTGGTCTTGGGAACGTCTCGCCATGCGCCCGCCCAACCCCCGACACCCTGGAACTATTCCGCGAGGGCGCGCCGCTGTCGGCCCTTTCAGAAGGGCCTGTCGATGATGGCGCGCCGCTGTCGGCCTTCGAAAAGGGCCTGTCGATGATGGCGCGCCGCTGTCGGCTGTCGATGATGGCGCGCCGCTGTCGGCCCTTTCAGAAGGGCCTGTCGATGATGGCGCGCCGCTGTCGGCCTTCGAAAAGGGCGCAAAGCCCCTCGAAGGTCGTGCGTGGGCGAGTTGGCAGGCGGGAGCGCGGGCTCGACGAGCGGCAGGCGACTGCGCTCTAGAGCGCTGACCAGCTGACCGGACCGAGCTGCGCGAAGGATGCGGAATCACGGCGTAGGAGCGAGGAGGGCGCCTGCTGGTAGCAAGCAACC
>PDPC01000036.1 GCA_002747355.1 Pseudomonadota bacterium
AGAAGGGCGCCTGCTGGTAGCAAGCAACCGACGAGCGACAACCGCTGTGATTTCGCAGACCAGCGCGGCGATGGGAGGTAAGTTGGTCAGCGCTCTAGCAGCCTGTTGGGCTAGCCCCCGTCGCGACCAGCCCTTCGAACCGAGCTCTCTGTCTGTCGAACCCGCCGTCGCAGGTACGGCGAACGTTCTGAGGCACAGAAAGCGGCAGGCAGTGCCGCGCCCGGCGACGGGAGGCATTTGTGGGGAAGCTCTAAGCTCCCGTCGTCCACGTCAGTCGCCGCGGCTTCAGTAGCCGCCGTGGCCGCCATCGTAGTCGTCGACGTCCACCGAGGGGTTGGTGTCTTCACTGCGGCGGGTGTCGTCGTCGAAGAGCTCCGTCCGCTCACCGCGGGCACGCCGGCTGGCGCGGCGTCTAGTCGAGGCGCCGGCCTGGTCGACCTGGGCGCGGGGCCTGCGGAGCTGCTGCTCGGCATAGCGCACGTCGGACGTGTTGGCGTCGTCCTCGAACGCTCCTTGCTCGTATTCGTAGGCTCGAGCCTGATGCTCCGCCTGATGCTGCCCTTGTTGGTAGCTCGCGTCCTCGTAGCCCTGCTGATACCCCTGCTGGTCGTAGCCGTCGACCGGGAAGGTCTGCTCGTTGGTCGCGCCGTAGCCACCGTCGCGATCGAAGGTTGAAGGGTAGGGGCTCTCGGCCTCCGGGGCGTAGTCGGCGTCGGCCTCCGACGCCTCGTGGTCAGCGAAGGCGCCGCCGCCGACTGGCTCCTGCGCAGCGGCGGCCTCTTGCGCGGCGATCTGCCGGATGCTGGTCATCCCACGAGCAGGCTCTCCGATGAAGTGGCGCGGGGGCGGGTAGCCGTAGGTGTCGGGAAAGAAGAAGCTCGGCGCCATGTCTTCGAAGCCATCGGCGATCAGCGCGGCCTGGAAGGTCGGCATCACGCCGGTTGGCGAGAGGTAGCCCTGCACGCGGCCGGTGCGGGCAGACGTCGTCTGGGTGAAGACGAAGATGTCTTGCACCCGGTAGTCGCCCTTGTCGTCGAGCGGGAGCACCTCGCTGATCGAGGTGATCCGGCGCGAGCCGTCGCGCAGACGGTTGGTGCAGACGACGACATGAATCGCTGAGGCGACCTGCGAGCGCAGCGCTCGCAGCGGCAACCCGATGTCAGAGAGCAGCGCGAGGCTCTCGAGGCGGCTGAGCGTCTCGAGAGCGCTGTTGGCGTGGACCGTGCTGAGCGTGCCGCCGTGCCCCGTGTTCATCGCCTGGAGCAGGTCGAAGCACTCGCCGCCGCGGACCTCACCAATCACGATCCGGTCTGGGCGCAGGCGCAGTGAGGAGTGGAGCAGGTCGCGGATCATCACCGCGTGTTTGCCGTGCCGATCCGGTGGGCGGCTCTCGAGCGGCACCAGGTGCTGTTGGTTCAGCTGCAGCTCGGCGGAGTCCTCGATGGTCAGGATCCGCTCGTCGTCGGGGATGAAGTGCGAGATCACGTTGAGCAGCGTCGTCTTGCCGCTGCCCGTGCCGCCGGCGACCATCATGTTGCGTTTGATCAGCACGCAGCACTCGAGGAAGCGCGCCGCCTCCGGCGTGATCGAGCGGTATTTGATCAGATCGTCGATCACCAGGCCGCCGGGGTGAAACTTGCGAATGCTGATCACGGTCCCGCAGCGCGCCATCGGCGGCAGCAGCACGTGGATACGCGACCCGTCGGGCAGGCGGGCGTCGAGGCGTGGGTGCTCGTCAGAGAGCGGGCGGCCGACGAACTGCGCCATGTTGCGGGCGGCGGCGAGGAGCCCGTCCTCGGTGAAGCGCGCGGCGGTGCGGATGAGCTTGCCGTGGCGCTCGATCCACACGTCCTCCGGTCCGTTGATCATGATCTCGGAGACCGATGGGTCATCGAGGAACTCGACCACCGGTCGCAAGAAGGCCCGCAGAGACTCGGAGAACATGCTCATGGCTGGGATGGTAGTGCGGCGCTCAGCGGTTGCGCAAGCTGCTGCCCTCGTTGGTGTCGGTGATCTGGTAGCCGCGGGCCTCGAGCTCCTCGCGCAGCTGGTCGGCTCGCTCATACTCGCCAGCCTCGCGAGCGCGGGCGCGCTCAGCGAGCAAGCGCTCCGCATCCTGGTCATCGACGGTGTCGTCTACCGGGGGCAGAAAACCCAGCACTTGGTCGGCGTAGCGCAGGGTGGCGAGCACGCGCTCGGCGTCATCCTGGCCGATCGCCTGGTCGGCGAGGCGTTTGTTGACCCGCCGCACCAGATAAAAGACCGCCGCCTGGGCGCTTGAGATGTTGAGGTCGTCATATAGCGCCTCCCGGAGCTGGGCCTCGACCGTCGCGGCGCATCCCCGGACTTCGTCGTGCGCCTCGCCGCCCTCGAGCAGGCGCAGCTTGCGAACGCACTCGTCGACGCGGGCCAGCGCGTCGCAGCTCTCGTCGAGGGCGGGGTAGGAGAAGTGCAGCGGCTGACGATAATGCTTCGAGAGCAGGAAAAAGCGAATCTGCCGGCCGTCATAGCCGCGCTCGAGCAGGTCGCGCACCGTCACGGCGTTGCCGGCGGAGCGGGACATCTTCTTGCCGTCGACCATCAGCAGGCCGCTGTGGATCCAGTACTCGGCGGGCGACGTGCCGGTGAGCGATTTGCAGATCGCGATCTCGTTCTCGTGGTGCGGGAAGATCAGGTCGACGCCGCCGACGTGAATGTCGGCGTGCTCGCCGAGATGGGTCATGGCCATCGCCGCGCACTCGATATGCCAGCCCGGGCGCACGGCGCCCCAGTCGGTGCGGATCGCCAGCCCCTTCTTGATCTCACCGAGGGTCGAGCGCTTGAAGAGCGTGAAGTCTCGCGGGTCGTCTTTGGCATAGCGATCGAGGTCGACGGTCTTACCGATGTGGATCTTCGAGGTGTCGACCCCCGAGAGCGCGCCGTACTCCTTGAAGCTGTCGATGCCGAAGTAGACCGAGCGCAGCTTCTCGTAGGCGGCGCCGCGCTCGACGAGCTGCTGCGTCAGCGACACCATGTCGTCGACGTGCTCGGAGGCCTTGGGGTAGCCCTCTGCGGGCTTGACCCCCAGCGTCTTCAGGTCATCCATGAAGCTTTGGCGCACGTCTTCGGTGAGCTCGGCCAGCGGTCGCCCTGCGGCCTCGGCGGCCTCGATCGTGCGGTCGTCGAGGTCTGTCACGTTCATCACGTGCTTGACCCGGTAGCCGGAGAGCTCCACCGTGCGTCGCACGAGGTCGGCCACGACGATGCGGCGATAGAGCCCGAGGTGCGGCAGGGCGTGCACCGTCGGCCCGCAGGTGTACATCGTCACCTGCTTCGAATCGCGGGGCTCGAAGACGGCCAGCCGCCGCGTGAACGAGTCGAGAAAGTGTAGCCGCGTCTCTTTGGGCTCGATGTCGGCCGCGACGGTGAACAGGGGTGTGCTGAGGTAGCGCTCGCCACCGTCTGGGAGCATCACTACCATCACGCCACCGTCGAGGGGCTTGGCCTTCTCGATGGCGACATGCATCGCCGCGCCGGACGACATCCCGACGAGCAGACCCTCGCGCTTGGCCAGCTGTCGAGCCATCTCGTAGGCCGCGTCATCGTCGACGTTCACCTTCTCGCTGTAGCCGTCGACGTCGTAGATCCCGGGGAGGTAGGCCTCCTTCATATTCTTGAGGCCCTGGATGCGATGGCCTAAGTGAGGTTCGCAGGCGATGATCTGGCAGCTCGGGTTGAGCTCGCGTAGCCGGCGGCCGTTGCCCATCACCGTGCCTGTCGTGCCCAACGCGGCGACGAAATGAGTCACGCGGCCGGCGGTCTGGCGCCAGATCTCGAGCGCCGTGCCGTCGTAGTGGGCCGTGATGTTCGCCTCGTTGTTGTACTGATCGGTGAGGCAGTAGCGCTCCGGCTCCTTGCCCGCAAGCTCATAGGCGACCTCGATTGCCCCGTCGGTGCCGAGCTCTGCCGGTGTGAGGAGAAACTCGGCCCCGAGCGCGGCGAGGATCTTACGTCGCTCGATCGAGGCGCCCTCGGACATCGCGAGGGTGATCGGGTAGCCCTTCACCGCCGCGACCATCGCCAGGCCGATGCCGGTGTTGCCGCTAGTGGCCTCGAGGATCGTCTTGCCTGGACACAGCTCGCCGCTGGCCTCGGCCGCCTCGATCATCGTCAGGGCGATGCGGTCTTTCACCGAGCCGCCGGGGTTTTGCGCCTCGAGCTTGCCGTAGAGCTGCACCTTAGGGTTGGGGTTAAGCCCCTCGATCGGGACCAGCGGCGTGTCACCGATCAACCGGAGCAGCGCCGGCCTCGCGGCGCGGGTGGCGTCAACGAGTTCGTTGGGTGAGAGGTGGGGCATCGGTTCGCTTCATGGGTAGGGGGCCGAAAGAGAAGGTCAGCTATCAGAAGGTCAACTGTAGGCTACGACGAATCCGAGAGGAGC
The DNA here is from genome assembly GCA_002747355.1 of Pseudomonadota bacterium. Lineage (GTDB taxonomy): Bacteria > Myxococcota_A > Polyangia. The sequence goes on from PDPC01000036.1 coordinate 4,421, forward strand.
GACAACGTCGTTAGCTAGAAGCCGTAGTCGTTGCTCCCGCCATGCCCGCGTAGTCGTTGCTCCCGCCATGCCCGAGGTTCGTTGCTCCAGGTTCGTTGCGCCTGCCACGCCCGAGGTTCGTTGCGCCTGCCACGCCCGAGGTTCGTTGCGCCTGCCA
>PDPC01000062.1 GCA_002747355.1 Pseudomonadota bacterium
GCTGATCCGCTTACCGGACCGAGCTGCGCGAAAGATGCGGCATCACGGCGTAGGAGCGAGAAGGGCGCCTGCTGGTAGCACGCAACCGACGAGCGACAATTGCTGTGATGTCGCAGACCAGCGCGGCGACGGGAGGTCAGTTGGTCTGCGCTCTAGGCCTCAGAACGCTCGCCAGACCACCCGTATGGCTCATGTCTTCGGCTACGAAATCGGCTCGGCAGCTCAGCAGCCGGCTCGGTCCCGAAGGTGTGGGGAAGCTCCTCAATCAACAGGCTGCTCGTCTCCGGCTCCCGTCTGGTCGGCGATTGTCTCATCGCGACCCACTCCTCCTCACAGTCAAACACCAGCCTCGGCCAGGATCCGGCCGGTGATGGCTCTGTGATTGCTTCCAATACAGGAGGCCGTTAGGATGGTCGGCGTTTCGGAGGGATGATGATGAGTCCTGAGTACAGCTCCCCCGCATTCAGCTACGAAACCGGCTCGGCAGCTCAACACCCGGCTCGGTCCCGAGTGTGTAGGGGTGCTCTTAAGCTGCTCGGATTGGTGGCGGTGATGATGCTCGTGGTGGGCGTCATGGCTTGTGACAACAAAAAGGGCATCCAAGAGATCAAGCCGAGCTTTGGCAACATCGCTGGCAATGACGAGGTCACGCTGATCGGCAAGGGCTTCAAGCCCGGCCTCGAGATCCGTTTCGGTGGCCGCCGCGCGAAGGGGATCGTGATCGAATCGGACACGAAGATCCGCCTCAAGACCCCCTCTGGCCCTCAAGGCAAGGTCGACGTCGTTGTGATCGACGAAGCTGGCAAGACGACTGTGCTCAAGAAGGCCTTCACCTACCGCAGAGCCAGCAAGAAGTAGCTCTCGGCAGCTCCACCACTCTTGAAGAGGCTGTGAGCGCGAGGGCGGCTATCTGGCTACGGCGCTTCGATGCGGAAGAGCTGTTGGCCCATCAGGATGAAGGTGCCGAAGGGGACGGCGCGGGGCTCGGTGATGCGGATGAACGTGCCGTTGGAGCTGCCCAGGTCCGAGAGCAGCACGGTGCCATCTTCGGCGATGGTCATCTTGGCGTGGAGGCCGGAGACGTAGCCGTCGTCGGAGAAGAGGATGTCGCCCCGTTCGCGGCCCAGCACCATCTCTTCGCCCATCAGCGGGAAGGAGCTGCCGTCGACACCGCGACGCACGATCAGGCTCAGTCGACCCCAGTAGCCGGGGTTGGGGCTGCCGAGCACCTCGGTGCCATCTTCCGTCGGGAGGGGCTCGCCGATCGCGTCGAAACGCAACAGCTCCTGGCCGATGCGAAAGACATCGCTGTCGTAGATCTCTTCGTCGCTGGTCAGGCGTACAAACACCCCATTGAGGCTGTCTAGATCCTGGAGCACGAGCTGCCCGTCGGCGATGGTGACCTTGATGTGGCGAGGGCTGAGGTAGCTGTCGTTGTCGAAGAGTGGTCCGCTGCCGCGGCCAATGATCGACTCGGCGTTCTCGACCACGTGGCTCCCGCCTTCCGAGCCATCCGGGCGGATCAACGCCAGGCGGGCGAGCCCTGGCTGCGCGTTGGCCAATCGCGGGGACGCCGCGGCGCCGGTGTCTCCTGGGGGCGGAGAGAAGGGGCTGCCAGGCGCCGGGGCCGCGCTCGCGCCGGCCGTCATCGGCTTCTCGACGGGGGCTGGCTTCAACCGGACACCACAGTTACCGCAAAACGCGAACCCAGCTGGGTTTGGATGAGCGCAGGCGGGGCAGGGGACATCTCCGGTAGCTGTGGGTGGCGGCGTCGAGCCCGTTGACGACGCGCTGAGTGGACCTGCTGGGCTCGAGCCCGCCTCCGTGAAGGGGGAGGACGCGTGCCGTCCTGAAGCGGACGGTTCCGGCGCCGCGAAGGGCGACGCGGCGGCGCCCGACGGTGTCGCAAAGGGGTTGGCCGGCGAGGTTGGTGGTGACGCCGGAGGGGGCGACGATGGTGTCATCGGCGGCGGCGACGGTGTCATCGGCGGCGGCGACGCCGGCGGGGGAGTCGCGGTGTTGGCGTCGAGGGGCGGCGGTACCGCAGCCTCCTCCAAGGGGGCTTGCTGGCTCGTCACCGCTCGGTCAGCTGTGCCCTCCGCCACAGGTGAGCTGGTCGAGCTCGCGCCAGCTTCGGGGGTCTTCAGCTCCGCCCCGCAGCCCAAGCAGAACTTGTAATGATCTTGATTGTCTTTGCCGCAGCGCGGGCAGATTATCACCGCAGTTCTCCAGATCTAGCTGATCTCGACTCGCAGCAGCTGCTGGCCGACGAACACGTAATCTCCATGAGAGAGCGTGAAAGGCTCTTCGATCCGCAAGAAGGTGCCGTTTTTCGAGCCGGTGTCGGTCAACAGGTAGCCGTTGGGAGTCGCGCTCACCATCGCATGCTGCCCGGAGATGAAGGGGTCGTCAGGGAAGTTGATGTCGTTGCCCTCGCGGCCCATCGAGACCTGCTCGCTCGGCGCACGGTAGATCATCCCCACGTCGCCCCCCCGGAGGATCTGGACGAGCTTGAAGAAGCCTGGGCGACGGGGGCTGCCGTAGAAGTAGGTGCCTTCTTCGTCGGCCTCGGGTTGGGCGTCGTCGGGATCGGTCGGCTCGAACTGCAGGAGCTGCTCACCGACGAGGAAGCGCGTGCCCGGTCCGAGCTGTACGTCGTCGCCGATGCGCACGAAGACGCCGTTGGTGCTGCCCTCGTCACGCACCACCAGCCTGTCGTTGTCGTAGTAGAACATCGCGTGCTGGGGCGAGAGCAGCGGATCGTCCGGAAAGCGAATCTCACCCTCGGTGCGTCCAGCGAGGTGCTCCGAGGCGTTGAGATGATAGGAGACGCCGTCGAGCCCCTCCCCTTTGATCAGGATCAGTTTGGCGCGGTTCGGCTGCTGCATCTGGCCGAAATAGAGCGTGCGCGCGGCGTCGGGCTCGGCGCTCGCTTCAGCGGGCGCGTCGAGCCGGAAGCCGCAGTTGCCACAGAACCGAAACCCGTCGGGGTTTGCCGTCCCGCATTGAGGGCAGTTCATCGCCAAGTTCTCCTCACAGACAGCCACCCCGGCCGAAGGGAGAGCCGCTGCTGGGGGCGCCGAACTGGCTCCCAAGCCCGCCCCACACCTCATGCACACCGACGCGTTCAGATCATTGAAGGCGTCGCACTGATCACAAACGGTGCCAACGTCCATATTTGCCGCCCATATCGCGCGCCAGTCTAGCAGGGGAAAACCTGAAGATTCAATAATGATCTGGGCGCTTCTAGTGTGACGCCCACGATCTGTCGAGGCGCCTCAAGGGCCCCCGCCGAGCGCTTTGCGCACGGCGTCACGAACCTTGCGGGAAGGATCGCTTCTGAGCCGCTCCAGCTGCGCTCGCAAGGCGGTCGAGCCCAGCCGGCGAGCGCTCGCGACGGCGGCGACACGCACCTCTGCGAGCCGATCGCGGAGGGCTCGTGCGATCAGCGTCGAGGCGAGGCCCCCGCCGGTCTCGCCGAGCGCTTGAGCCGCCGCTTCCCGAACAAACCCATTGGGGTCTCTCAGCGCGGCCCCCAAGACTGGCGTGGCGGCCGCTCCGAGGAGGCCTAGCAGCCGCACGGCGGCCTCACGCTCGGTCCAAGGTCGGCGCGTCTTGATCGAACCCATCAGCGAGGGCAGCAGCACCAGCCCTCGCCGGCAGGTGGCGCATCGTGCAAGGGTCTTGTAGGCGCTCACGCGCACGCGCCAGCCCTTTTTTGCCAGCTCCGTCGCCAACCCCGTCGCCTGTCCACCTCCGGTATGAGCGCGGAGCTTCACCAGCACTGACGCGGCGCGCTGTCGCACCAGCGGGTCGCGATGAGAGAGCAAACGCAGCACCGCTGGCTGGATCTTCACCGCCAGGGCAGCGATGGTGGCGTCGAGCCTCTTGCGCGTGACACCGTCGAGCGCGGCGCGGCCCGCCGTCAACGGGCCAAGGGTCAGCGTTCGTGGAGAGCTGTCGAGGTCTCGAAGCACCCGCAGCACGATGTCTCGATGGCGGGTCAAGGCGGTGCGGACGCCCTTCGAGAGCGGCTCCGCGTGCTTTGACCCCAGCGTCGCCAAGGTGCGAGCGAGGGCCGCAGCCTCGACTCGCTCTGCCGTGTCGGTGAGACGGTCGATGAACTGATCTCGGTCGATCCGACCCCACTTGACTTGCACGTCTGGTGGTCGACTCGCGCGCTGCTGCTTGCCGTCTTCGGCGATGCCCATCAGCGCCCAGAGCATGATCGTTCGCACCCGCGGCTTGCGGCTCCAGAGCGCCTGGACCAGGACGGGCATCGCGCTCTTGGCGCGAAAGGAGCCGAGGGCCCAGGCGGCGCAGCGCTGCAGCCGGTCGTAGCCGGAACCCAGGGCTCTGAGCAGGCTGTCAGTGCTGCGGGTATCGCCGAGCGCGCCGAGGCCCCAGGCGCAAGCAGCGCGGACGCGCTCGTTGCGCTGGCCATCGAGCATCACCTCCTCGAGCACCGGTCGCATCCGCCGATCGCGCTGGATGCCGAGGCCAGCGCAGGCCATCATCTGCACGGTGCTGCGGCTATCCCCCAGCGCGGCGAAGAGGGCCCGTTGCACCTTGCGCCCACGTAGCTGAGAGAGGGCCCAGGCTGCGGCCTCGCGCAGCGCGCCCTCGCGGCTGCCCATCAGCCGCACCAGCCCGGGGACCGCGCGTGGGTCGGCGAGCCGCCCCACGGCGATGGTGGCCTCCACACGTTGATCGACGCCGCGCCGTCGGTAGCTGCCATGGCGGTAGCGATGGCGGAGGCGGTAGCGATAGCGGAGGTGGTAGCTCGCGCGGTTGGCGTAGATCAGGATCGCGGGCTGCTGTGGCTCCTTCTCCGCCAGTCGTAGCAGCGGCAAGACCGCGTTGGGGTTACCGAGATAGCCGAGCATCCGGATCAGCTGATGACGGCGGGACGCGGGCAGCTGTGGGTTGGCCAGCTCCTCGAGCAGCGGGGCCATCCCACGGATCCCGATCTTCGCCAGCGCTGCGCGAGCGCGACGGCGGGTCTTGGGGTTTCCCTGCCGGGCTTGGTAGATCAGCAGTGGCACTCGCCGCTGATAGATGCGGACGAGGATCTTCCGGTAGGTCTCGGCGAGCTGTGTCGCCCGCACGGCGAGGGGGATCAGCTCCTTCTCGAGCTTCTCGAGCTTTCCGAGGTAGCTCGAGAGCACCACCCCCTTGCGGAACGCACGGCGCACCACCTCAGGAGTACGCCCCGTGCGCACGAGCTTGCGGTAGGTCTTCTCGGCCTCGAGGTACTTGCCTTGGCGCGTGAAGAGCCTCGCAAGCGCGAAGTGCACCCCAGGGCGGTGGGCGTTGAGCGCCAGGGCCTTTTTGTAGGCGACGATGGCGCTAGCGGAGTCTTCCTTCTTCTCGTAGAGCTCGCCGAGCCGCTGATAGGAGCGGGCGTCCTGCTGGCCGAGGGCGACGGCCTTATGAGCGTAAATCAGCGCCTCCTTATCATTATAGAGCAGAAGGAGCAGGCTCGCGATGCGTTGGAAGTACTCTTTGCGGCGCTTGGGCTGGAGCCTGGCCAGCCGCTTGAGCAGGGCCACCGCCTTGGCGAAGTGGTGGCGGTCGCGATAGACCGCCTCGAGCGCGACCAGGGCCTCGATGTTGCTCTTGTCGTAGGCCAGGATCGTCTCGTAGGTCTTCGCCGCGCGCTTGAGGTCGCGCTTTTTTCGATAGGCCTCCGCGATGAAGAAGCCCGCGTCGAGGTAGCTCGTCCGCGCCTTGGCGTCGCCCACAGCGGGTGGGGTGCGGAACGTTTGCTCGTGCTGGCGGATGCGGTGCCGCAGCCGGTAGGTCTGGTGCAGAATGTCGATGGTGTGGGTGCGTGCCTCGCGGAGGGTCTGGCGAGCTTTTTGAATGCGCGCGAGGTCGAGCACCTTCGCCCAGCTGGCAAGCGCGTCGCTATGGCGGCGTTTGCGCTCGAGCAGCAGGGCCAGGGCGCGCTGGTAGGCGATCAGCTTCGGCTTGAGCTTGATCGCCTTCTTGTAGAGCTCGACCGCCGGCTGCGTCATGTCATGGTCGCCGTAGATCGACGCCAGCTTGGCGTAAGCGCGATGGCGCTGGGGGATCGCGACGATCAGGCGCTTCCAGATCTCGACGGCCTTCTTCTTCTGGCCGCGGAGGAAGTATTGCTCGCCGAGGTTTACTAGGTGAGAGTCGTCGCGGGGCTCGATGCGCACGAGGATCCGGGCCTCGCGGAGGGCGAGCTTCTGATGTCCCCAGCGGGCGTAGAGATCGGCCATCGCTGAGTGGACCGCGGCGTCGCGACGGAAGCGTCGTCCGGCCCGCGCGAGCACCTTCAGGGCCTCGGCTTGGCGCCCCGAGCGGTGCAGTCGCTTGGCGAGCTCGAGCTGGTACTTCGGCTCGCCTGAGGCCATCCGCGCCAGCTTTCGATACTCGGCGATCACATCCTTGCCGTGGTCGCTGCGCTCGAGCAGCGCGATCAGGCGGACGCGGGTGTCGATCGCCCGGGGCTGCTTCTTCAGTGCCGAGCGATAGGCCTTCATCGCTCGCGCCTCGTCACCGGTCTCGTCGTAGAGCCTGCCGAGGACCTGCCACTCGAAGTGGTCTCGGCGCTTCCAGGTCTTCTGGTAGTAGGCGATGAGGCTCTTGAGGTCTTCTTTCTCGCGGTAGATCGAGATGATCCGATCGGTGAGCTCGCGGCGGATCCAGTTGCCCCGCGCCGCGAGACGCATCGCCTTGCGATAGGTCGCCACGGCCTCTTTGGTCTTCCCTAGCTTGTGTTGGAGGGCGCCGATCTCCTTGAGCACGCCGGCGCGGGTCGCGGTGTTCGAGGTGCGCGCGAGGATCTTCCGGTATTGAGCGATCGCCTCGGCGTGGAGCTTGGCGCGGGCCAACGATTGAGCCAGCTCGATCCGCAGAAAGACGCTGCGGGGGGTGAGCTGCACGAGCTTCTTGAAGTAGGCGCGGGCCCCGGCGAGATCGCGCTTGGCGAGGGCGATGTTGGCTAGCGCGCGCAGGTAGCGCTTCTTTTGTCGCTTGGAGCGCGAGAGCGAGAGCGCCCTCTTATAGGCGGCGACAGCCTTCTCTTGCTGGCCGGTGCGGCGGTAGAGCGCGCCGAGGGCCGCAGGCACCGACGGGCTCTTGGGGCGCAGCTTCGTGGCTCGCTCGTAGAAGGCGATCGCCTGGCCCTTCTGACCCTTGCGTCGGCAGAGGTGACCGGCGATGACCTGGAAGGCGAAGTTCCGCGGGTTCTTGTTGGCTCGCCTGCGATATTCGGCGACCAGCGCGCCCATAGAGCGATGCTGCTTGTAGAGCTTGATCAGCTTCGCCAGCGCGTAGCCGTCGTTGGGGCGGCGATGCAGCAGCGCCTTGTATCGGTTGACCAGCCGGGGATCGAAGCCCGAGCGGCGCACGGACCAGTCATCGCCTTGCGCTCGGGTGGCATTGGGCCAGGCCAGGCAGACAGCGCAGCAGAGCAGGATGGCGCGGGGAAACGTCCTCATGGAACCTCGTCGTCGTCTTATGAAGCAGCTCCCGCTGCCGAGCGGTTGATCGCGGCGGGTATTATACGGCGTCGGCGGTTGAGAAGCTGCCGAGACTCTGTCGGCGGTTGAGAAGCTGCCGAGACTCTGGGTATTCGGAGATGAGAGGAGGAAAAGGGGCTAGAGCGCGGATCGACTTACCTCCCGTCACCGCGCTGGTCTGCGACATCACAGCGGTTGTCGCTCGTCGGTTGCTTGCTACCAGCAGGCGCCCTCCTCGCTCCTACGCTGTGATTCCGCATTCTTAGCGCAGCTCGGTCCGGTAAGCTGATCAGCGCTTCAGCGGGGAACGAAGGCCTGGCGGGCGCGGCGGTTGCGCTTGATCCGAGCCAGCAGCTGCCGCAGGCGGCGCTCTCGGTGGTCGAGCACGTAGTCGCGAACTAGCCGCCGGTGCCGATCGGCCATCCGATCAAAGCGCACGCCCGTCCCGTGGAAGTAACGGTCCGTGATGTCATGACAGATCTGTCCAGCGGCCCAGATCGTCTCCGACGTCTCCGGGAGCTCGAACTCGAGACCCACGAGCTGGTCGCGGCGAGGGCGTCGCGGCCCGAGCCTTGGGTCCGGGAGGGCCAGCCGGTTGAGGTAGAGCCCACCGAGCCCGAGGTTCACAGACATGCAGCGTTGTGGGCGATCATCGATGTATTCATTGAGAAAAAACTGAAGCGGCATTCGGGCTTCGTCGCGTCGTTCGTTGAGCATGGCGTCCTCACCTCTTGTGCTTGATTATCCTACATGTAGGTCTGTTCGCCAAGAAAGCGCGCAACAATCGCGACCGGATACCGATAAGAGGCCATGAAGACACCCAGACCTGCTCATACGCCGCTCGGCAACCGCTCGCCCCTCGTCGGCGCCCCGTCAAAGGGCGATGGAAAGGGGCGCTTCGCGCGCCTCCTCGCGCTCGACGATGAAGGGCCGCGTGGCGCCCACCTCGTCGATCGCAAGACGGAACGAAGCTCGGATCAGGAGTTCTTGCGCGCTCCGCCTGGGCGCGAAAAGGAGACAGATGAGCCGAAAACAGCCCAGGGCGAGGGCGACCCGCCCGCTGTCGGTGAGGAGCTGAAGCATCGGCCAGTCGAATTGCAGGCGCCGCGCCAGACTGATCCCGGGCCCGCCTCGGAGGCTCCGTCGACGGCAGAGCCCAGCCCGGCTCGACAGGACGTCGCGACCATGGCGCAGCGGATGCTTCGTTCGGTGCACGTTGGCCAGCTGCCCAACGGTGTCAAGACGCTCAACCTTCAGGTCGAGAGCGGCGGAAAGGCTCGGATCGATGTGGATCTGCGGCTCGAGGCCGGAAAGCTCCGGGCGCACCTCGGCGTGGCCGAGGCTGGCGCCTATCGAGCGCTCGACGGCAAGCTCGCCGCCCTTCAGGGGGCGCTCTCGGCGCGAGGCATCGCCGCTCATCCCGTGCGCCTGGACCTTCGGCGCGAACGTCGCGCAGAACCCAAGCAGGCGGAGCGGGAGCGCGGTCGAGCCTCTCGTGGCGCCCGCCGTCGCGGTGAAACGGTGATCTGAGCCTTCGATCTCGCTCGGGCTTGTGCCTCACGCCGCCTCGCCGCCATACTCCCGCTGTGGTGATGCGACGCTATCCCTTCGATCGGCTGCCGCGCGTCTCTTCGCAGGTTGTGCCGCTGCTGAGGACCTTGACCGCTCATGTCGGCGCCGACGCCAGTGACATCGCTCGGCGTTGGGGGCGCGAATGCCTGGGCGCTGCGGACTTCTCGGTGCGAGTGGTCTCCGCCGTGCCGAGGTTTGACGAGCCGCTGGCGTCGCGTTTGGAGGTCGCGGAGCGCTTCGCTCTCGAAGGCCCTCCAACGACGCAATTGGTCTTGGCAATGGACGGAGCGGTGGTCTCCGAGCTAGCGCGGCGCATCGCCCGCGTGACCACCGGGGGCGGTGCTGGCGCCACTCGCGGTGAGCGCGGGCTCGTCGCCCACGGTCTCGCCTGGTTGCTCGCGAGCCTGTCGAGCGGCACGAGCTGGCGGCTGCGCGAAGAGGCGCCAGCTCTCAAAGACTACCGCGAGGCGCTGCTGTTCACCTTGCAGCTCGAGACGAGGGCGGGAGGCTTCACCGCCTGGTTGCTGGTCTACCCTGGGGTCCTGGCCGCCCTCCCGGCGAGCGCTCCGACTCCGCGTACGAGGCCGTCATGGTGGCGCGATCTGCCGGTGTCCTTGCCCGTCGAGCTCGCGCGGCTCAACCTGGGGGCAGGGGAGATCGGCGCCCTCTCCGCTGGCGATATCATCGTGGCTGAGCCGCTGCCCTCGTCGATCGAGGGGGCAACCGCGTGGGTCGCCGTCGGCGAAGGCATGCTCGTTGGGCAGATCCACGACGGTTCGCTGACCGTGGAGGGCTGGGAGCGCGATCAACCGTGGCGAGCCGCGAGGTCCGCGGCGGATCAGGAGGTTCAGAGAATGGCAGGCGAGGCAGCGGACTTGGTGGACGGTCTCGAGCTCGAGGTCGTGGTCGAGCTGGCGCGGGTGAAGCTCGAGGCTGGCGGGCTGGCAGAGCTGGTCTCGGGAGACGTGCTCCAGCTGGGGCGCCCGCTGGTGGCGCCGCTGGAGCTTCGGGTGGGGGGCCGGCTGATCGCGCGGGGCGAGCTGGTCGACGTCGACGGCGAGGCTGGCCTGCGCATCATCGAGGTCGCCCAGTAGTACCAGCAGGCCCAGCCACCCAACAGGTCAGCTCCCCGAGCGTCGCTCGGCGGAGGTCACGGTGTTGGCCAAGAGCATCGCGATGGTCATCGGGCCCACGCCGCCGGGCACGGGGGTGATCGCCTCGGCGCGCTCGGCCGCGGCCGTGAACGCCACGTCGCCGATCAGCTGGTCGTCGACGCGGTTCGTGCCGACGTCGATCACGACAGCGCCAGGCTTGATCCACTCGCCCTTGATCAGCTCGGGGCGGCCTACGGCGGCGACCACGACATCGGCTTGGCTGACCTCCTTAGCGAGCTCACGAGTCTTCGAGTGGGCTATCGTCACGGTGCAATGACGCGCGAGCAGGAGCTGCGCCATCGGCTTGCCGACGATGTTGCTCCGACCGACCACCAGGGCCTTGGCCCCTTGCAGCTCGACCCCCGTCTCGTCGAGAAGCCGCATCACCCCCGCAGGCGTGCAGGGGACGTAGGTCGGCTCGCCAGCGAGGAGTCGACCTACCGTGGTCGGGTGGAAGCCATCCACGTCCTTTTCCGGCGCGATCGCCTCGATCACGGCGCTCTCGTCGATCTGCGACGGCAGCGGCAGCTGCACGAGGACGCCGTCCACCGCCGGATCGGCGTTGAGCTGGGCCACGAGCTCGAGGAGGGCGGCCTGAGAGGTGGAGGTGTCGAGCCGATGATCGCAGGTCTGGATCCCCACTCGCCTAGCCATCCGCGTCTTGCTGCGTACGTAGATCGCCGACGCAGGGTCGTCGCCGACGAGCACGACGGCCAGCCCTGGCGTCACCCCACGCTCGGCCAGCGCCTGGGTGCGGACCTTTAGCTCGCCTCGTACCTTCTTGGCGGTCGCCTTGCCATCGATGATGCGCGCCATGCTACCTCCTCGCACCCGGGTAGAGCGCTCGTGGTTGGGTCGCCCCGGTGTTAGCAAGGGAGCGGCGGTCGAGCAACGCGGGACCAGCCCGCGAGGCGTGTCTCCGCAGAGCGAAGCAGCTCGAGAGCGCTCTCCCTCGAGGCGATGACGCGGTCGCTCGACACAGGGGTGTGGCGCGCCTATAGTTCGCCACCAAACCGCCCCGAGAGGGGGCATTTCTCTCTGGAACCACGATGAAGCTCTTGTACCTAGGCCCGGAACTGACACCCTTTTCTTCCGGTGGCTCGACCGGCTCGCTGCTCTCCGAGCTGGCTCACGCGGCCGCCCGCGCTGGTCACGAGGTCACCGTCGTCAGCCCCTACCGCACCGAGGCGGCGCCGCAGAAGCACGGTCTGGCCCGCCGCCTGCAGACCGTCGAGGTCTCGGTCGCTCACCAGCCTCGCGAGTGCGTCCTCTTCGAGGGCAGCCTGCGGTCGAGGGGCGGCGAGGTGCTCTTGCTGCAGCAAGAGCTCTTCGATGGCGGGGCCCACGCGGGCGAGCGAGGCGATGATCATCAGGCTGCCTTTCTCCTCGCGCAGGCGACACTACAGCTGCTCGAGGGGCGCTCGTCGCTACCCGATGTGATCCACTGCGTAGGCTGGCAGAGCGGCTTCTTCCCGCTGCTTCTGGCGCGGCACCCGCGACTCTCGGGTATCCCGGTCGTCTTCAGCTTCGACGACCCCGCGGCCCTTGGCCTCCATTCGGCCGGTATCCTCGAAGAGCTGGGCATCGGCTATGATCACTTCACCCCCGACGGGATCGAGTTCCATGGCCAGGTCTCGTTGCTGAAGGCGGGTATCCTCTTTTCGGAGCGAGTGGTCGTGCCCTCCGAGGCGATGGTGGCGGAGCTCCAAACCGAGGATGGCGGAGCTGGCTTACACGGCCTCTACAACGCCCACGCCGACAAGCTCGTCGGCGTCCTCCCAGGTCTCGCTTTCGACATCTGGAGCCCGAAGGCCGGACTGCACCTGGCGGCGGGCTTCGACCTCGCCGACTGCTCTCCGAAGGCAGCGACCAAAGGTGAGCTCCAGGCTCGCCTCGGGTTGCGGCGGCGCGGCAGCCCGCTTCTGCTATGCGCGGGCCCCTTCGACGAGGCCGACGGCGTCGAGGCGCTCTTGGCGCGGGGCGACGAGCTGATGGCGAGCAAGCTGCAAGTCGTCTTCGCTGGCGTGGCCGACGATACGCGTCGTGCGGCGCTGAAGCGGTTCGCCGCTGGACAGCGAGAGCGGGTGGCGATCGTCGGCGAGACCAACGTCGACGACGACCTCTGGCATACGATGCTTGGCGCCGCCGACGGGCTGCTGCTGCTGAGAGACAGCGCCGATCGGCGCTTGCTCTTGCCGCGGGCGCTGCGCTTTGGCGCGATCCCGATCGTCCCCGCCAGCGGCGCCCTCGCCGAGCGCGTCGCCGACTTCGACCCGGTCGGCCGCACGGGCAACGGGTTCTGCTTCGTCGAGGGTGATGTCGAGAGCCAGCTCTCCGCGCTTCGCCGCTTCGCGCAGATCCTCGACGCCGGCTCGCAGAGCGCCACCGCCTTGCGAAGCAACGCGATGCAGCTCGACGTGGGCTGGGGGCGCTCCTGGGCGCTCTTGGAGCGGCATTACCACGCGCTATTGGTCGCCTGAGGCGCATCCTGGGGGCCAGGAACTCCGGCACTCTAGCAGTCTGTTGATTTGGGAGCTTTTCCAGACATTCCTCCCGTCGCCGGACACAGCACTGCCGGCCGCTCTAGAGCGCAGACCAGCGCGGCGACGGGAGGTAAGTTGGTCAGCGCTCTAGAGCGCAGACCAGCGCGGTGACGGGAGGTAAGCGGGTCGGCGCTCTAGCTCAGGGAGCGCGCGGAGGGGCGCGCCAAGACCTCGAGGATCCGCTGGCGCAGCTGCTTGAAGGGTGGCGGGTTGTCAAAGGTGATCGCGGCGCCGAGCGCTGCTGCGCGTTCGCGGAGGGGCGAGTCGCGGCTGATCGCCACCACGGGCACGGCGGGGTCCCGATTCAGGCTGACCTCGATCGTGCGCATGCCCTCGTCTCCCGCGGAGTCGAGGTCGAGGAGCAGCAGATCGGGCTGCTCGAGAAAACCGACCTCGCTGACCTCCCGCGGGGTCTGCTGCAGGACGTCACAGGCGATCACGCTCCGTAAGTAGCGAGAGAGTCGGTCCAGGCTCGGCGTGTCACCAGCGATGGCCATCAGCCGTACGCCGCCGAAGTCGCGAATCATCGTGTCGATCTGTTCGCCGATGCTCTGCTCGAGGTCTTTGAATTGGAGGCCGACGCCCCGGGGCCCGTCTGCGCTCGCGTTCTCTCGGCGCCAGATCACCTTCGCCGTCGCCTGCACCGCCTCGGTGGCGCCGGGGATGGTAAAGGCTACCGAGAGCTTCGTGCCCACCGGCAGCAGATCGTCGGTGTCGAGGAAGAGCCCGCCCTTCGAGAGGTTAAGCGAGTAGCTCACCAGAAACGAGCCAGCCGAGCGGTACTGCACCTGCATCACCACGTCGGCGCGGCGAAACCTGCGAGAGTTGTCGCGCTCGTGGTCGGTCACGGCATCAACACCTCGAGCAGGCGGTCCAGCTCGTCTAGCGAGGCGTAGTGGACCTCGATCCGGCCCTTCTTGGCGTCGCCGTGCATCACGACTCGGGTCGCGAGCGCGCGGGAGAGGCGCTCTTGTAGGTCGCGCATGTTGGCTGACGGCCCTGACGAGCTTGACAGCCGCTCGTCCTTTCCCTCTTCGGCAGGGGCCTTGAGCTTGCGTACGAGCGCCTCGGTCTGGCGCACGGAGAGCTGCTTATCGACCACGCTCTTGAGCGCACGCTGGATCGGTCGCGCCTTCTCCAGGGCCAGCAGCGCTCGTGCGTGTCCTGCGGCGATGCTGCCGGCGACGAGGGCGCGCTTGCCGACCTCCGGGAGCTTCAGCAGGCGCAGGGCGTTGGCGACCGTCGAGCGATCTCTGCCGACCCGATCTGCGAGCTGCTCCTGGGTGTAGCCATGCTCGTCGAGGAGCCGCTGGTAGGCCTCGGCCTCTTCGATCGGGTTGAGGTCCTGGCGCTGTAGGTTCTCGACGAGGGCGAGCTCGAAGGTCTCGAGGTCCGAGGCCTCACGGATCAGCACCGGCACCTCGTGCAGCTTCGCGCGCTGCGCGGCGCGCCAGCGGCGCTCACCGGCGATCAGCTCGAAGTCTCCATCGTCGCTCTCACGGACGATCAGCGGCTGGACGACGCCTTGCTCCCGGATCGACTGAGCGAGCTCTTCGAGGGCGTCTTCGTCGAAGTAGCGCCGCGGCTGCGCGCGTTGCGGTCGCACCCGCTCGATCGGGCAGAGGTAGAGCTCGCCAGCGGCGGAGCGCGTCTCGCGATCGGGGGGCGAAGACGGCGCGTCGGCGCTCGGGATCAGCGCGGCGATGCCACGTCCGAGGGCTTTGCGCTTGTTACGGCTCATGTGCGGCGCCTGGCCGAACGACGGCGCTTGGTGCGCCGGGGTCTCGGGGCGTCGTGGCGCCGCTGCAGCAGCTCTTGGGCGAGCTGGAGGTAGGCGCGGGAGCCAGCGGAGTCGATGTCGTAGAGCAGCACGGGCTTGCCAAAGGATGGCGCTTCACCCAGGCGGACGTTGCGCGGGATGACCGTCTCGAAGACCTGACCAGAGAAGTGCTCGCGCACCTCCTGGGCGACCTGCCGTGTCAGGTTCATCCGCTTATCGTACATACAAAGGAGAATCCCCTCCAGCGACAGCGAGGCGTTGAAGGCGCCCCGAACACGGTCGATGGTGCCAAGGAGGTGGCTCAGCCCCTCGAGGGCGTAGTACTCGCATTGCAGCGGTACGAGTACTGTGTCGGCGGCGACCAGCGCGTTGAGCGTCAGGAGCCCGAGCGAAGGCGGGCAGTCGATCAGGATGATGTCGTAGCGATCGGCCAAGGTCGCCAGCGCCGACTTCAACCGCAGATGACGCGCCTTGGCATCGACCAGCTCGATCTCGGCGCCGATCAGGTCGGTCTGTGTCGGCAGCAGCTGGAGGTAGTCGAGGTCGGTCTCGCGGACCACGTCCTCGATGGTCTCTTCCTGTGTCAGGACATGGTAGATGTGCCGGTCGATCTCGGTCTTGGGGTAGCCGAGGCCCGAGCTGAGGTTGCCCTGAGGGTCCATGTCGACGGCCAGCACGCGCTGTTCTGCGGCCGCCAAAGAGGCGCCGAGGTTAACCGCCGTGGTCGTCTTGCCGACCCCCCCCTTTTGGTTGGCGACGGCGATGATGTGAGCCATGAGCACCAGTAGCTGTGGAGGCTGTGGAAGAAACTGGCGTGTCGTAGCACGGATGTCTCCGCGTCCCAAGGACTGAGGTGGACGCCGCGAGGAGCGGGCGCGGATGGACTCCCGGCTGACCCGGGTGGTACGCCCGCTGCCCTATAGACCTTGGACCCACCCTCCTACCCCCCGATCCTGAAACTTTTTCAATCAGTTTTTTGACCGCATAGGCATATGTAGGATACACACCTTCATGTGGTTCCAATTCGTACCTGGCGGACCACGGGACAGCGCCGCGAAGGAAGGGAGGACGCGATGGCAGGCCAGGCAGACGAGCAGAAGGGTCGCCCGAGACGCCGCCGCCGCTCCTTGCTCCCTCGACGTTGGTGGGAGGTCCTCGCCGAGGCGCCGCCCAGCGAGCTGCCCTTCGCGCGGTACTTCTCGGGTGAAGGGGCCGCAAGGGAGACGGCACCCCTACCGAGCGGCCGCATCATCGAGGCCGTGGAGCCCTGGGATGAGGATCCGCTGGTCAACGATTGGTTCGAAGCGGGAGAGCGAGACCAGCTCCACCCGATCTGTCTAGAGGCGGAGCGACCGCCCATGGTCCAGCGAGCGCTGACCTGGGTGCTCGCGCGTAGGCATCGCTAGTGGCGATGCGAGAACACGGAGGCTGAAAATGGCGGCGATCTTTCCGCGCGTATATCGCTCATTCGACGAGTTTGAGCGCAGTGAGCTGAGGAAGCTCGACCATCTCTATGCCTCCGTGGATGACATGGTGGACGAGATGCTCCGTGCCGAGCTCGACGAGGACGATGGCCACCAACAAGAGGACGGAATCCTCTTCGACCGCATTGACGAGTAGGACAACGCTGGCCCGCTTGCGGGCCAACGATAGCGCCCCGTTTGCTGCCGCGGCGACGGGCGTGCCGCCGGTCCCGGCCGCCCGTCGTCGCCCCCTTTTTCCAGCGAATACGGTGACTCGATCCCAACGACTCGTGGGGGCGTTGGTTTGATTCGACGCTCGGTGCAGTTGTCAGCACTTCGGTTCGGAAGGTGTGGCGGCGCTCTCGAGGTGGCGCGCGTCGAGCAAGATGTTTGCTCGCGGGGCGCTGGCGAGCCTATGATCACCCTGTGAAGCTTCGCCGTGCCCAACCCAGATCCCTGACTCTCCTCGCTGCGACGACGTTGCTCTTAGGGGCCTGCGGCGAGGTGCCCTTCGTCCAGGACACAACGCGCCTCGGTGACACCTTCGATCGCGATGGCCCCTACACCGTGCGCACGGTGGTTGCGCATCAGGAGTCCGCCGACTCGGTGGTGCTCGTGGTGCAGCTTGGCGACGGCCTCGGTGGCACGACGCTGCGCATCGGCATGGGTGAGGTTCGCGACAGCATTTTTCAGGCCAAGATCGCGGGCCAGCCGGCGTTCACCCGCGTTCGATATCATGTCGAGGTCTCCGACGGCGACACCACCTCGACCGATCCGGCGGGCGCAGCTGAGGGGCGGTCGTCCTTCGGGTTCTGGGTGCTTGGCGACAACTGCGAGCTCACCGCCGATTGCCTCCCCGGCGAGTATTGCGACTCGGCCCGCGTCTGCCGCGCGCGCGGCGGGCCTTGCGCCAAGGACGTCGACTGCGGCAAGGGCTTTCGTTGCTTCGAGGGGCGCTGCCGGCTCTCGGCGCGGGCTTGCGGTGCCGACGCCGCCTGCCTCGTCGGCGAGGTCTGCGACGCGCTCCTCGGCGAGTGCACGCCGCGGCCGACCTGCGAGGTCGACGCCGCGACTGGAACACCTCGACCTTGCCCGCTGGACTTCGTCTGCGAGGCCGACGTCTGCAAACGTCAATGCGTTGGTGACGCGGACTGCCTCCCCGGCGAGCGCTGCGACATCAAGGGCATCTGTCGTGTCATGCCGCCAGGGTGCTCCAAACCGCAAGACTGCGGCGACGGGCTGGTCTGCGATCCGATCCTGAGGGTCTGTCGCGCTCAGGGCGCAGGGCTCTGCGGCAGCTGCTCGAGCGATCTCGACTGCGGCGGCGCCAACGACCACTGCTTGGTGATCGGCGGAGGGCTACACTGCGCCAAGGACTGCTCGATCAGCGGCTGTCCGCCAGCGTTCACCTGCGACCTTGGGCGAGCGCTGCCGCAGTGTGTGCCAACCGACGGCGCTTGTCCCTAGAGCGCTGACCAACGTTCCTCCCGTCGCCGCGCTGGTCTGCGACATCACAGCGGTTGTTGCTCGTCGGTTGCATGCTACCAGCAGGCGCCCTGCTCGCTCCTACGCCGTGATGCCGCATCCTTCGCGCAGCTCGGTCCGGTGAGCTGATCAGCGCTTTGCCAGCCTCTTGATCGAGCCCTCCCGTCGCCCGACACAGCACTGAGACAGCACTGAGACAGCACTGCCGGCCGCTTTCGGGGCCTCAGAACGTTCGTCGTACCTCCCGTATGGCTCATGTCTTCGGCTACGAAAGCGGCTCGGCAGCTCAGCACCCGGCTCGGTCCGAATTCGTAGGGTTGCGCCTAGCGCGCCGCTAAAACGGCGTCATGCTTGCCCTTCGTTGCCGTCGACGGTGGCTATCGGCTTGACTCTTCTCGTGCTGCGACCTACCTTGCCCTAGCATCCGTAGGAGCCTGTTATGACAACACAAAAGTCCGAGGGTCCTGTCGAGATCCCGGAGCTTCTCGCCATCCTCCCGCTGCGGAACTCGGTGCTCTTTCCCGGAAGCATCATCCCGATCGACGTCGGGCGGAAGAAGTCCGTGCGCCTGGTCGAGGAGGCCATCAGCAAAGAGCGCCCAGTGATCGGGATCCTGACCCAGCGGGACGCGCGTACCGAAGATCCCGCCGACTCGGACCTCTACACCGTCGGCTGTGCTGCGCGGATCCTCAAGGTGATCAAGCTGGCGAAGGATAACTTCAGCGTGATCCTCCAAGGCGTCAGCCGCGTGCGGCTCTTGGAGTACTCGCAGCGCGATCCCTTCATCATCTCGCGCGTGCAGCCCGTGCCCGATCTGGAGCGCCCTGACGTCGAGCTCGACGCGCTGGTGCTCAACCTCAAAGACATCGCCAAGCGCGTGGTCAAGCTGATGCCCGAGCTGCCCAAAGAGGCCGCCGCGCTCGTCGACAGCGTGGCCGAGCCGGGGCAGCTGGCTGACCTGATCACCTCGAACCTCGACCTCTCGGTCGAAGAGAAGCAAGAGGTCCTCGAGACTTTCGATCTCAAGACCCGCCTGCGCAAGGTCTTGGCGTTCCTCTCGCGGCAGCTCGAGGTCCTCAAGGTCCGCGAAAAGATCAACACCCAGGTCCAAGAGGAGATGGGGCGCAACCAGCGCGAGTACGTGCTGCGTCAGCAGCTCAAGGCGATCAAAGAGGAGCTCGGTGAGCTCGATGACACCACCGGCGACGTCGACGAGTTCAAAGACAAGATCGCCAAGGCCGAGATGCCCGAGGACGTGCAGAAGGTCGCACTCAAGCAGCTCGATCGACTGAAGGTCATGCAACCCTCGTCCGCCGAGTATACCGTTACGCGGACGTACCTCGAGTGGTTGACGGATATCCCCTGGACGACGCGCACTGAAGACAACCTCGACATCGAGAACGTGCGCAAGGTGCTAGACGAGGACCACTACGATCTCGACAAGGTCAAAAAGCGTATCGTCGAGTACATCGCGGTGCGCAAGCTCAAGCCGGACAAGAAGGGCCCGATCCTCTGTCTCGTTGGCCCTCCCGGTGTTGGCAAGACCAGCCTCGGGCGTAGCATCGCCCGCGCCATCGGCCGCAAGTTCGCGCGCGTCTCCCTCGGCGGCGTGCGCGATGAGGCGGAGATCCGCGGTCACCGCCGGACCTACGTCGGCTCGCTGCCCGGTCGGATCATCCAGAACATGAAGAAGGCGGGCACTGTCAACCCGGTGTTCATGCTCGACGAGATCGACAAGCTCGGCCACGACTTCCGCGGCGACCCCGCGGCGGCGCTGCTCGAGGTGCTCGATCCGGAGCAGAACAACGCCTTCTCCGATCACTACCTGGAGGTCAGCTATGACCTCTCCAACGTGATGTTCATCGCCACAGCGAACATCATGGATCCGGTGCCACCGGCGCTCCGCGATCGGCTAGAGATCCTTGAGCTGCCGGGCTACACGCGCGACGAGAAGCTTGCCATCGCCAAGCACTTTCTGATCCCGAAGCAGCTCGAGGAGCACGGCCTGAGCGATGAGCAGCTGCAGATCCCGCCTGAGGTGATGGGCGAGGTGATCGACTCCTACACCCGCGAGGCGGGTGTCCGAAACCTCGAGCGCGAGGTTGCCAACGTCGTGCGCGGCTTCGCCGTGAAGGTCGCCGAGGGCAAAGCGGGTGAGGACCTCGTCACCATCGCCCCCGACGAGCTCTCCGACTACCTTGGGCCGCAGAAATACCTCAGCGAGGTCGCCGAGCGGCAGGCCGAGCCGGGCGTGGCGACGGGCCTCGCCTGGACGCCAGTCGGCGGCGACATCATCTTCGTCGAGGCCACGATCATGAGCGGCAAGGGCAACCTGGTGCTCACCGGGCAGCTCGGCGACGTGATGAAGGAGTCGGCGCAAGCCGCGCTCTCCTATGTGCGCTCCCACGCCAGCGATCTGGGCATCGACGAGAACTTCCTCGAGAAGCACGACCTTCACGTGCACATCCCGGCGGGGGCGATTCCCAAAGATGGTCCTTCGGCTGGTGTGACGCTCTTCACCGCGCTGGTCTCCCTGCTCAAGGGGCAGGGCGTGCCACCGGAGGTCGCGCTCTCCGGCGAGATCACGCTGCGCGGGACCGTGCTCCCCGTGGGCGGTATCAAAGAGAAGGTGCTCGCCGCTCATCGCGCTGGGATCAAGAAGGTGATCCTCCCCGAGCGCAACGAGAAGGATCTCGTCGACGTCCCCGATCAGGCCAAAGAAGAGCTCGAGATTCACTTTGTTCGCCGGATGGACGAGGTGATCCCCCTCGTCTCGCCAGAGCTCGCGGCGCTCTTGCACACCTCGCCGGAGACCACCGCCGACGCCGAGTCTGCCTAACCCCGCCTGCGCCAGTTTTCGCCAGACCCGCCAATGCCAGGGTCCGCGTCAGGGGCGTTCGACGCGATCCCTCCGCCACCAAAGGGCAGCTGCGCCGAGACCTGGCGCGTTTTTCGCCCTGTAGATCGCCGCGTTGACAAGCGCTTCAGCGGTCTTACCTTCTCCCCCATCGGCGCCCCGCCGACCCTCGAGCGACACAAAGCCCTAGCGATTCGGAGGCTGAAAACATGGGTAAAATCATCGGCATCGACCTCGGCACCACCAACTCCGTGGTTGCGGTCATGGAGGGGAGCGAGCCCAAGGTCATCACCAACGAGGAAGGCGGACGCGTGACCCCGTCCGTTGTCGCCATCGACGAGAAGGGCGAGACCCTGGTGGGTCAAGTCGCTCGCCGTCAGGCCATCACCAACCCCGAGAACACCGTCTTCTCGATCAAGCGGTTCATGGGGATGAAATACGATGAGCTGACCACCGAGATCGAGCGCGTGCCTTATGACGTCGTGCGCTCGGGCAACGGTGACGCGCAGGTCAAGGTCCGCGGCAAGCCCTACTCGCCGCCCGAGATCTCGGCCAAGGTGCTGCAGAAGCTCAAGCGCGCCGCGGAAGACTACCTCGGTCACGAGGTCACCGACGCTGTGATCACGGTCCCGGCCTACTTCAACGACTCGCAGCGCCAGGCGACCAAGGACGCCGGCCGCATCGCCGGCCTCGACGTCAAGCGCATCGTCAACGAGCCGACCGCCGCCGCGCTGGCCTACGGTCTCGACAAGAAGAACGACGAGCTCGTGGCGGTGTACGACTTTGGCGGCGGCACCTTCGACATCTCCGTGCTCGAGGTCGGCGAGAACGTCGTGCAGGTCGTGAGCACCAACGGCGACACGCACCTCGGCGGCGACGACATCGACGACCGGCTGATGAAGTGGCTCGCGGAGGAGTTCAAGAAGGACCAGGGCATCGACGTCACGAAAGACAAGATGGTGCTCCAGCGCCTCAAGGAGGCCGCCGAGAAGGCCAAGATCGAGCTGTCTTCGGTCAGCGAGACCGAGATCAACTTGCCTTTCCTCACCGCCGACGCCTCCGGGCCCAAGCACCTGCTGATGAAGCTCTCCCGTTCGCAGTTCGAGCGGATGGTCGGCGACATCATCGAGCGCACCATCGAGCCCTGCAAGAAGGCGCTGGCCGACGCGGGCAAGAGCGCCTCGGATATCGACGAGGTCGTGCTCGTCGGTGGCTCCACCCGCATCCCGCTGGTGCAGTCGAGCGTGAAGGAGTTCTTCGGCAAGGAGCCCCACAAGGGCGTCAACCCCGACGAGGTCGTGGCCCTTGGCGCCGCCGTGCAGGCGGGCGTCCTCGCGGGTGACGTGAAGGATATCCTGCTCCTCGACGTCACGCCGCTCTCGCTGGCGATCGAGACCCTCGGCGGTGTGAGCACGGTGCTGATCCCACGCAACACCACGATCCCGACCAAGAAGAGCGAGGTCTTCTCCACCGCCGCAGACAGCCAGCCCTCGGTCGAGGTCCACGTAACCCAGGGCGAGCGGCCGATGTCGAAGGACAACAAGACCCTCGGCAAATTCCACCTTGACGGCATCCCGCCGGCGCCGCGGGGCGTGCCACAGATCGAGGTCACCTTCGACATCGACGCCAACGGCATCCTCCATGTGTCGGCGCAGGACAAGGCCACCGGCAAGAAGAACCAGATCCGTATCGAGGCGTCGAGCGGGCTCTCCGACGCCGAGATCGAGAACATGGTCAAGCAGGCCGAGGAGAACGAGGCCTCCGACAAGGAGAAGAAGGAGACCATCGAGTCCCGCAACAAGCTCGACTCGCTGGTCTACAACACCGAGAAGCTGCTCGAGGAGAACAAAGACAAGATCGCCGAGGCCGATCGTAAGCCGGTCGAGGACGCGATCGTCGACGGCAAGGCGGCGCTAGAGAAAGACGATCTCGAGGCGATGAAGTCGGCCCTCGAGGCGATCGAGCAGGCCTCCCATCGGATGGCCGAGGCGATGTACAGAAACGCCTCGGGCGGCGGCTCGGCGCCCAACGACGCCCCGCCCCCCGCGGACGCCCCGCCCGCCGGCGACGACAAGGCCAAAGACGGCGTGATCGACGCCGAGTTCGAAGAGTCCAAATAGCACCTCACTCGAAGAGGCGCTGCCTGCTCACGAAGAGCAGGCAGCGCTCTAGAGCGCTGACCAACTTACCTCCCATCGCCGCGCTGGTCTGCGAAATCACAGCGGTTGTCGCTCGTCGGTTGCTTGCTACCAGCAGGCGC
>PDPC01000037.1 GCA_002747355.1 Pseudomonadota bacterium
TCGGTTGCTTGCTACCAGCAGGCGCCCTTCTCGCTCCTACGCTGTGATTCCGCATCCTTCGCGCAGCTCGGTCCGGTAAGCTGATCAGCGCTCTAGAACTGCTGGCCGAAGCTGAACGAGAACCAGGTGCCGAGTGCGCCGCGGCCCTCGGCGGCGAGGGGGATACCGAAGTCGACGCGGAGCGTCTCGCGGTCGAACTGGGGAAAGAGCGCCCGCAGCCCGAGGCCGACGCTATGACGGTAGCGAAAGCCGAAGTCGCCGGCGGCGTCTCCCGTGGGCGCGCCGAAGACGGAGCCGGCGTCGTAGAACACGACCCCGCCGACATGCGCTGTAAGGATGTTCAAGGGCTCGGTGCGGTACTCGACGTTGGCCGAAAAGACGTTCCGCCCGACGTCGTTGGTCAATGGGTACCCGCGCACCAGGCCGCTATCGAAGAGCGTCGACCCGCGGTCGAGGTCGTCGTCGCGCAAGGTCAACGACACCCGCGTGTGAAGCCGCCCGATCCAGAGCATCGGGGTGATGTTCCGCGCCGTCGTCGTCAGCTTCTTGTTGACCCAGGGGCCGACGCCGCGCTCCTCGATGCCCAGCTGGTAGCGCCAGGTGCCATCGGCAGCCAGCGTGAAAAGGTTGCCCCCCCACGCCCAGGTGTAGGACGCGCTGGCGATCATCTCGAAGAAGGTCTGCCGCGCCGTGCGGAGGTTCTGCGCGAGGCGCAGCTCGACCTTTGAGCTGGGCCCGATGCCAATGTTCTCCGAGAGACCGAGGGAGGCGATGTTTTTTAGTCGCATAAAGCGCGTAGGTCGCGTGCCGTAGCGCAGCACGAAGGCCGAAGCGGCCTCGCTGCGCGGTAGCCAGGCGCGCTCATACCAGGCGCGGACGGCCTTATCGAAGGGGAAGCCATCTGGGGCCGAGTAGTCGATCTGGTAGACCAAGAGTCCCCAGCCGAAGTCGTGCTTGACCGACTCGCCCACCGAGCGCGTCAGCGAGAAGGAGCCGACGAGCACGGTGGCGTCGTAGACCCGTGGAACGTTGAAGCGGCACGCGACGCCGCCAGAGCTGCCAGACGGGCAGGCGAAGCGCTCGGGAGCCTGCACGGTGCTCAGGGCGAGCTTGCCATCGCGGAGCTGACGGTAGATCCGCCGCTGGCGAACGTCCGCGTAGCCATCGAGCACGAAGCTCCACCTCGTTGACAGCGGGACCGGCGGCCGGTCGAGGCGCAGCCGCGCGAAGACGCCAGCGACGGCCCCCGCCCCGCGGCTGTTTTTCCAGGCGGCCGCGCCTCGCCGCGCGCCTTCGTCTGCCGGATCGCCGATGAAGCCCCCTGCCGGCACCTTGCCGTCGATGATCACGTCGAACACCTGAAGCACGCGCAGCCGGGAGCCGAGCAGCCGCTGGTCGAAATAGCGCTGCCCCACAGCCAGGTGATCGCGCAGCACGAAGCCATCGAGATCGAGCTGCGCCAGTCGCAGGTGGGCGCTGACGCGCTTGTTCCGACCGAGGAAGTTCTCCTCGGTCGGCGTGAAGTCGAGCACCTGCACCAGCGAACCGGTCTGCTCGTAGATCATGTTCAGCCGCAGAGACCAGAGGTCTTTCGTCACGACGAGCACGATCACCTTGGTCGGGTCGCGATGCTGGCAGGCGACGATGCGCACGACGCCAAGGATGAAGAGCGCGCGCAGGTTGCGTTCGCTCTCGTCGATCAGCTCTCTTTTGTAGGCCTGTCCAGGGCGCTGCAAGATCTCCTGGCGCACCACGACGTCGCGGGTCTTGACGTGAAACCAGTTTAGAAACCCCGGCCAAGGGTCGCTGGGCGCGATGATGTCCTCACGCTCGATCAACACCTTGGCGATGGTCTTGCCCGCCGGCGCCGGATCGAGCTTCAGCCCGCGCCTCTTCAGCCCCCAGCGGATCAGCTGCCGCTCGTATCTCTTGCGCACGTCGAGCTTCAGCGCGTGGACCGGAGTCGCCCCCGCGAGCACCGAGGTCACGACGGCGAGCGCCATCAGCGCCACGAGAGCACGATGAAGGAGGTGATGGGAGCGCGAGCGAGGCATGGGCCGTTTGACCGAGTATGCCTGTTGTCACCGCGCCGCGTCCACGGGTAGCCTCACGCCATGGTCGATCCACGCGATGAAGACGGCCCCAGCGGCGGTGGAGCGTTCGCCACCTAGAAACCGCAGGCTTCGTCGTAGAGATCGGTCAAGAAGAGTCGGCGCTCCTCGTCGAGCTCGGTGAAGCGGATCGCGAAGGCTCTTGGGTGACGCGCGCCGGCCGGCTCATCGCTCACGACCTCACCCTGTACAGACACCACTCGCGTCTCGTTCTCCACCACGAGACGGAGCTGCACGGGCCCTACGGGCGGCGTGTGGTCGTTGGCCGCGAGGAGGCGCAGCCCCTGGGGGCTCAGGCTATGCGCCAGGTAAAAGCTCGGAGCGCCCTCGTCGATGGCCTCGACCCAAGCGCCATAGGGCACGCGCCGCGAGAAGCGCTTGATCGCGATCTCGGAGGTCTCGATCTCGCGCGTCGGGCGTTGACTCCGCCAGGAGGATGGTGTGGTCCTATTCCCTGCGATGGTGCCCATGCTGAGCATCGTCCGCCTCCGTCAGCTGGTCTGAGAGTGCTTGCTGCCTGCCCTCAGTACACGGCAGACGATCGAGGCGGGCAACTTTTTGGCGCCGCTTTTTCGAGGGGCTACGTCGATCCCCTCTCCCTAAGAGCTTCCCCACAAATCCAAGACCGAGCCGGGTGCTGAGCTGCCGAGCCGATTTCGTAGCCGAAGAAACGAGCCATACGGGTGGTACGGCGAGCTCTCTGAGGCCGAAAAAGCGGCCGGCCGTGCTGTGCCCGGCGACGGCAGGGAGGTGTGGGGTGCTCCTAGGCGAGCTCGACGCGGTTGCGGCCGCGCTCTTTGGCTCGATAGAGCGCCTTGTCCGCGGCCTCGAGCAGTGCTTGATGATCGCCATAGCGCCCGTCGGGCACCGCCGCCACGCCGACGCTCATGGTCACCTGCAACCTTGGCTTCTCCTCGACGAGGGTGGTCGCCTCGAGGGCCTGACGCAGCCGATCGCCGACCGCAGCGCCGACGCGTCCACGGATCCCGCGACAGACCAGCACAAACTCCTCGCCCCCGTAGCGCGCGGCGAGGTCCTCGTTTCGGATCCCGGACGCCAGCAGCTCGGCGAAGCGGTGGAGCACCGCGTCGCCCACGCCGTGACCGTAGGTGTCGTTGACCGCCTTGAAGTGGTCGATGTCCATCATCAGCACGCAGAGCGGGGTGTTATGACGAGCCGCGAAGGCCAGCTCCAGCTCGAGGTGCTTCTCGAGGTGGCGGCGGTTGAAGAGCTTGGTCAGCGGATCGCGCACGGCCGCGTCGTACATCCGCTGCTGAAACGACTCCTCGAGCACGTCTGCGTAGGCAAACTTGAGGATCGCCGCCTCGCCGACCTGGATCTTGTCACCGTCCTCGAGCAGCCGGACGGCGACCCGCTTGCCGTTAACGAAGGTCCCGTTGCGGCTGTCGAGATCGTAGAGCATCACCCCTTTGCTCTCCGGCACCAGCCGCAGATGGGCGCGCGAGACGCCCTTATCGGTGACGCGGAGTCCGGCGGCCTTCGCCCGCCCAACCGACAACGCCTCTGTAACCTTGATCATCTCGCCGACTCGGGATCCCGCCAGGACCGTGACGTACGCGGCGGCCTGCAGGCGCTCGGACTCGAGGCTGGCGATGTTCAGGATCGCGGTGGTGTGCTCGTCTTCCCGATCACCCTCCGGCCCGATGTGAGGACCAGGCGCAGCGACCGGAGCCTCGATCGCGGCGTGTCCAGCCGGTGGTGTCTCGCCTTTCGCGCCCATCACCGCCGACTATAGTGCGAGCAGGACCTACCGTCGACCTCGAGGGCTTGCCCGCTCGAAGCTCACTCGCGCTGCCCCAGGGTGCCTTGTGTGCGTGGGTCCAGAGCATCGCGAAGCCCCTGGCCAAGGAGGTTGATCGCGCTCACCGCCAGAAAGAGCAGCAGGCCCGGAAAGAACACCAGCCACCACGCATGAGGGTTCTCGTAGGCCTGCCCCAGCACCTCGCCCCAGCTCGCGGTCGGCGGCGGCGCGCCAAAGCCGAGAAAGGAGAGCGCCGACTCGACCAGGATCACCGAGGCCACCCCGAAGGTCGCGCTCACCAGCACTGGACCTAGCGCGTGAGGCAGCACGACCCGGACCATGATCCGAAGGCTGCTGACGCCGGAGATCCGGGCAGCGGCGACGAAGTCCAGCTCGCGGAGGCGCAGCACCTCGGCCCGCACCAGCCGTGCGACGCCAGTCCAGCGGGTCAAGCCGATCACCAGCGCCATTGTCCACAGCGAGCTCCGTCCAAGCAGCGCCATCACCGTGAGGATCAAAAAGAAGGCCGGAAAGCTGAGCCCTAGCTCGATGACGCGCGACACGATCACGTCGACCCAACCGCGGTGATAGCCTGCTAGCAAGCCGAGACAGAGCCCGATCAGCACGTCGATCGCCACCGCGAGCATGCCCACCGCGAGGGAGGCGCGGCTACCGTGCACCAGCCGCGCG
>PDPC01000038.1 GCA_002747355.1 Pseudomonadota bacterium
AAGACGACTCCGGCGGCTTCGAGGCCTTTGGCGTGGTGGACGACGTCCCCGCGACAGCGCCAGCCCCAGCCGAGATGGTCGGCCTCGACACCCCGCCCCCTCCCGGCAGCGCGCCCGCGCCGAACCTCCAGCGCGCGACCGATCTCCCAGCGATCCCCGACCAGACCCGCCTCACTGGGCCCTTCCAGGCCCAACCGCGCCTCGAGCAAGCCGCACCCCAGACCGCGAATGCGACGCCAGTCGCGATGAGCCCCGCCGCGACACAGGCCCCTCTTGCCGCGAGCGTTGCAGCGAGCGTGCCACCGCTCGGGCTGACCGCGGCCGAGCTCGAGCTCTACAACAACAGCCTCGAGGGCCCGCGCGAGGGACGCTTTGTACGCTTCGTTGGCCAGTTGATGCTGCTGACGATCATCGGCGTCTTGGGCTTCAGCCTCTTCGTGCTCTACCGCAACGACTGGAACGTCGACTTCTCCAACCTCGACACGATGTTCAACCGCGCGATGGGCCACGCCACGCCGCCGGCGCAGAAGAGCCTGCTCGAGCAGCTCGAACCCTCACGGCCATCGCTGGCGCTGGCCAAGTTCGCCAACGGCAACAAGGTGCTCACCGCCAGCGGCGTGGTCCGCAACAGCAACATGACGGCGGTGCGCTACCTTCACGTCTCGGCGCAGCTGCTCGAGGGCAAGCGTATCGTCGCCCGGGCTGAGGCCCCCGCCGGCAACAGCTTCACCCCCGGTGAGCTGGCGACACACGATAAGGGCAGCCTCTACGACCTGACCAACCCAGCAGGCAAGAACGGGCGCAACACCAAGATCGCGCCCCAGCGCTCCGTCGACTACATGGTCGTCTTCACCGACGTGCCCGAAGACTTCAAGGTCGGCGGAAAGTACACAGTGAAGGTCAAGGTCTCCAAGGCCGAGCGCTACGAAGGCCCCTGAGCCTCTCTGTCGATGAGCGACGAGCACGACCCGATCGCAACCGCGGGCGATGATGAGGCCACCGAGATGACCAACATCGAGGTCGTCGCGGTCGACGAGCATGGTGACGCGCGAGGGGTTGAGGAGGCTCGCGCGGCGAAGACACTCGCTCTTGGTCTGGCCGCTCTCCCCGAGCTAGAGATGCGTCAGTCGGCGTTTCTGCGCTACCTCCATGAGCGGGACGCCGCCGCGGTGGTGCCGGTGCTAGCCCGGATCCAACAGCTCGGACGAAAGGGCGGCCCGCCCTTCGATGTCGCGCTGCTGGCGATGGCGAGCACCCTCAGCCGCGACCTCGTGCCCTACGAGGCGCTGGCCGAGCTCTACCGAGCGGCGAAAGATGGCGGCTTCGCGACGTTGGGGCAGCTCTTCTTCTCCGGCGGAGGCCACGAGCAGCCTCCCCCCGAGCCCCGCGATCGCGACGAGCAACGGCTCCTGACCCTCGGCCACCGCAAGACGATGGCGCGCAGCACCGATCGGGACGTCCTCGACCGGCTGCTCCGCGATCCCGAGGTGCCAGTGGTGCACAACCTCTTGGAGAACCCTCGGCTGGTCGAGCGCGACGTGGTGCAGCTCGCCGCCCGGCGCCCCACCGATCCCGAGGTGCAGCGCGTCATCTTCAGCTCCCGACGCTGGATCTGTCGCTACGCCGTCAAGCGCGCGCTGGTGCTCAACCCCTACACGCCGACCGAGCTGGCGATCCGGCTCTTGGGCTTTCTGACCTCGATGGATCTCAAGCTGGTACGCCAGACGCCAACCCTCTCCGAGACCGTGCGGCAGGCCGCCGAGCAGCTCGCGACCGACCGCCAACGTTGATCCACCGACGGCCAAGACGACCCGGCCGAAACGACCCAGCCAAAACGCCCAGCCAAAACGACCCGGCCAAAACGACCCAGCCAAAACGACCCGGCCCAACGCGGGATGAAGACGATCGAAGTCGCGAGACGCAGCGGCTCGTGGTAGCAACGAAGGGTAATGCCCGGTTTCGTCGAGCTGCTCTACATCATCGTGATCCTCGTGATCGTCTTCGGCTTCAAGCGGCTGCCGGCCCTCGGCGAAGCGCTGGGCCGGGCGGTGCACAACATGCGCGCGGGCGCGCGATCGCGGTCAGATATCGAGGTCAAAGCGCTCGACGAGAACACGTCGGGCTCTGATTCGGGACCGAAACCAAAAAGTTGAGCCACGCCAACAGCGCTGCTACCCTGGCCGAGATTGAGGTTTGCGCTGTCTACCCCACTGAAATCGTGCACTTTTATCCTTGGCGTCGCGGTGCTATGGCCGCTCTCGGCGAGCTACGCTCAAAGGAGCCCGGCGACTCTGAGGCCACTGACCGTGCCCAAGCTCGCCGCGGCAACCCCTGGTCCCAAAGCTCCCAAGCCCTCGCCCGAGACCACCAAGCCACAGCCCACGCTCAGCAAGAGCGCCGACAAGCCAACCTCGCGCCCCACGCAACCCGCGGCGATCCGGCCGCTGCCCAAGGTCTCTGACCCCCTGGCCGAGCTGTCGCGCTTCGAGAGGCACGCCTTCCCACGTCCAGGCCGCGCCCTGCGCGTGCCACCTCCGCAGACGCCAGCGCCGCGGGCTGGCACGCTCGCGCCGCCGCCCCCGCTGGGCAGCTCGGCGCAACCTGACACCCGCGAAAACGACGCCGCGAAGACCAAGACCAAAGGATCGCTGCCACCAAAGATGGCCTGGCTAGCCAAGCTGAAGATGCCGGACCTTCCCATCCGCTGGGAGCCAAAGCTCTTGAGCTATCTGCGCTTCTACCGCACCCATCGCCGCGGCCGCGCGATCATGCGCGTCTGGCTGCGGCGCATGGGCCGCTACAAGGTGTTGATCGAGGCCGAGCTGCGGCGGCAGAAGCTGCCCCAGGCGCTGATCTACGTGGCGATGATCGAGAGCGGCTTCGACCCCCGGCGCACCTCTCGCGCTGGCGCCTCGGGGCTATGGCAGTTCATGGCGCGCACGGGCCGCGGCTATGGGATGAAGCGCAGCTATTGGGTCGACGAACGCCGAGACCCACAGCGCGCGACGGTGGGCGCGCTGCGCTACCTTCACGCCCTCTACAAGCGCTTCAACTCGTGGGAGCTGACCCTCGCAGCCTACAACGCCGGCTTCGGCGCTGTGCTCGAGGCGGTGCAGAAATACAACACCAACGACTACTGGAAGCTCGCCCGCTACGAGGCTGGCCTGCCCTGGTCGACCTCGCTCTATGTGCCCAAGATCCTCGCCGCCGCGATCGTCGGCGAGAACCGCAAGGCCTTCGGCTACGACAAGGTCCCGATCGACCCGCCGTTGGCCGCCGAGCAGGTCAAGACGCCGCGCTCGCTGACCCTGGCTCAGATCGCGCGGGTCACCGGCGCGACGGTGGAGCAGCTACGGCAGCTCAACCCGGAGCTTCGTCGCGGACGCACGCCGCCGCGCGCGGACTACTGGGTCCGCGTGCCAAAGGGCAAGGCGCACTCGTTCTATAGCAACCTGGCCCGCCTCGGCGCGCTCCGCTATCGACCCTACCGGCTGAGACTCGGTGAGGATGACGACAGCGTCGCCGCGCGCTTTGGTGTCTCGCGGCGCACGCTGCGACGGATCAACGGTGTCTCGACCCGCGCGGAGCTCCGCCCAGGGCTTCTGATCCTCGTCCCTGCCCGCGCGCCACGCAACCTGGCAGCCGCCCGGCGCCACCGAGGTGTCGGCAAAAAGGCAAAGGGCAAAGACGAGCCGCTGCTGGTCGCCGTCCCCCAAGACAGCCCGAGCAAGCTCGCCGGTCGCCGCCGCGTGTTCTACCGCGTGGTGCTTGGTGACTCCCTGCCCGTGATCGCACGCCACCTTGGCGTGACCGTGGCTGAGCTGGCGCGCTGGAACGCCCTAGACCCCAAGGCGAAGCTGATCTCGCGGATGGTGCTGCAGGCCTTCGTACCAGCCAGGCGCCGCCTCGACGACGTCAAGCTGCTCGACGCACGGCGGGTGCAGGTGCATATCGCGGGCAGCTCGCGCTTCCTTGACGAGCACGAGCGGCGTAAGGGACGTCGCCGGCTGACCTATACCGTGCGTCGTGGTGACACCCTGACCCGCGTGGCGCGACGCTTCAAGCTCAGCGTCGGCAGCCTGATGCGGATCAACCGCTTTGGGCGACGGACCAAGCTCCGTAAGGGCGAGACGATCATCGTCTACCAGGCCAAGAGCCATGAGGCACGCAAGCGCGCGCGAGAGACGCTGCGTGCCCAGCGACGACGCGCGCTGGCCGCCAAACGCGAGCAGCGACGGCTGCGCCGGCAGCGGCGACGCCGGCTTCGGCAGCAGCGACGCAGACCTCCGCGCAAACGCGCCCACCTCACCGCCAAGCGCCGCGAGCGCGCCAAGAAGGCGACCAAGCCCGCCAAGCCCACCAAGCGTCGCGTGCGACGCAAACGCGCGACCAAGGCGGCCAAGGCGACCAAGGCGACCAGGGCGACCAAGGCGACCAAGGCGGCCAAGCGCCAGCCTAGACGCTAGAGCGCTGATCAGCTTACCGGACCGAGCTGCGCGAAGGATGCGGAATCACAGCGTAGGAGCGAGGAGGGCGCCTGCTGGTAGCAAGCAACCGAC
>PDPC01000012.1 GCA_002747355.1 Pseudomonadota bacterium
GCTGATCACGCCGATCGCCTGCGAGAAGGGCCTCCACTTCGCGATCCGCGAGGGTGGCCGCACCGTCGGCGCTGGCGTCGTCGTCGAGATCGTCGAGAAGTAGCGATGCAGACCCCGAAGATTCGGATCCGCCTCAAGGCCTATGATCACCGCCTGCTCGACCAGTCGGCGTCGGAGATCGTCGACACGGCGCTGCGCACTGGCGCCAAGATCGCCGGGCCCGTCCCGCTGCCGACGCGGATCAACAAGTACACCGTGCTGCGGTCTCCGCACGTCGACAAGAAGTCGCGCGAGCAGTTCGAGATCCGCACCCACAAGCGCCTGATCGACATCCTCGAGCCGACGCAGCAGACCCTGGACGCGCTGATGAAGCTCGACCTTTCGGCTGGCGTTGACGTCGAGATCAAGACCTGAGGATAAGAAGATGGCAACCGTCGACGTCATCAACATGCAGGGAGACAAGGTCGGTCAGCTCGAGCTCGCCGACGCGGTCTTCAACGCCCCGGTGAAAGAGCACCTGCTCTGGGAGGTCGTGGTCTCCCAGCTCGCCGCTCGTCGCCGTGGCACCGCGAGCACCAAGACCCGCGCTGAGGTAGCCGGCGCCAAGAAAAAGGTTTACCGCCAGAAGGGCACCGGTCGCGCTCGTCACGGCACCATCCGCGCGCCGATCTACGTCGGCGGCGGTGTGGCCCACGGGCCCAAACCGCGCAGCTACGCCCAGCGTACCCCCAAGAAGGTACGTCGTGGCGCGCTGGTCAGCGCCCTGTCGCTGCGTCAGCAGCAGCAGAAGCTGGTGGTCTTCGACAACCTCGACCTGGCCGAGATCAAAACCAAGCGTATGGCCGAGCTCCTCGGCAAGCTGGGGATCGAGACCG
The DNA here is from genome assembly GCA_002747355.1 of Pseudomonadota bacterium. Classification (GTDB taxonomy): domain Bacteria; phylum Myxococcota_A; class Polyangia. The sequence continues at coordinate 876 of PDPC01000012.1, forward strand.
GCCTCTTCGTCGATGACAAGGGCAACGAGCGGCTGATCAAGTCGGTGCGCAACCTGGCCAAGGCTAAGTACCTCGCGCCCGAAGGGGTCAACGTCTACGACGTGCTCAAATACAAGACGCTGCTCTGCACCCGTGAGGGCGCCAAGCGGCTCGAGGAGCGGTTGTCCCGATGAGCAAGCATCCAGCAGAAGTCATCAAGCGGCCGTTGTTGACCGAGAAGGGCACGACCATGGGCGAAGAGGACAACAAGGTCCTCTTCGAGGTCGCCATAGACGCCAACAAGATCGACATTCGCGCTGCTGTCGAGAAGCTCTACGAGGTCACCGTGCTGTCCGTCCACACCCAGGTGGTACGCGGCAAGACCAAGCGTGTCGGCCGCAACACGGGCAAGCGCCGCAACTGGAAGCGCGCGATCGTCAAGCTCGACGAGGAGTCGTCAATCGACTTCTTCGGCGCAGCAGCAAGCTAACCGCGGCAGCAACGTAACGGAAGAACGATGGGCATCAAGCTATACAAGCCGACCTCGCCCGGTCGCCGGTCCTCCGGCGTCAACGACTTCGACGAACTCGGTGGTGAGCGTAAGCCGCTCAAGCACCGCACGCGAGGTCAGGGCAAGCGCGGCGGCCGCAATAACTATGGACGTATCACCTGCCGCTTCCGCGGCGGCGGCCACAAGCGCCGTTATCGCGAGGTCGACTTTCGCCGTGATAAGCTCGGCGTGCCGGCGAAGGTCGCAGGCATCCAATACGACCCGAACCGCAGCGTCAACATCGCGCTGCTGCACTACGCCGATGGTGAGAAACGCTATATCCTCTCCCCGGCGAAGCTAAAGATCGGCGACACCGTGCTCTCGAGCCGGCGCGCTGATATCCAGCCGGGCAACTCGCTGCCGCTGCGCAATATCCCGCTGGGCACCGTGGTCCATAACGTCGAGCTGAAGATCGGCGGAGGCGGCCAGATGGTGCGCAGCGCAGGCACCGGCGCCCAGCTCTTGGCCAAAGAGGGCGACTGGGCTCAGCTCCGCCTGCCCTCCGGCGAGGTGCGCAAGGTTCACCTCGAGTGCCGCGCGACCATCGGTCAGCTCGGTAACGTTCAACATAACAATATCCCCTTGGGCAAGGCGGGCCGCACTCGCTGGCTCGGACGTCGCCCCCATGTGCGCGGCGTCGCGATGAACCCGGTCGATCACCCCATGGGCGGCGGCGAAGGTCGCTCCTCTGGTGGTCGTCACCCCTGTAGCCCCTGGGGCCTCAAGGCCAAGGGCGCTCGCACGCGCAAGAACAAGCGCACCGATCGCATGATCGTTCGCCGGCGCGGGAGGAAGTAGCGATGCCTAGGTCGGTCAAGAAAGGTCCGTTCATCGACGATCACCTGCTCAAGAAGGTGCTCGAGGCGGTGAAGACCAGCAGCAAAAAGGTGATCAAGACCTGGTCGCGCCGGAGCACGATCCTACCGGAGATGGTGGGTCTGACCCTCACCGTGCACCAGGGCAAGAAGTTCATCCCGGTGTTTGTCACGGAGAACATGGTCGGTCACAAGCTCGGGGAGTTCGCTCCCACGCGTCACTTCACCGGTCACGCAGGCGACCGCAAGGCCAAGAAGGGACGGTAGTCATGGAGGCTTCCGCGCTGCTGCGCTACGAGCGCATCGCACCTCGTAAGGTCCGTGTCGTCGCCGAGCTGATCCGCGGCAAACCCGTGGACGAGGCGGTGAACATCCTGATGTTCTCGCAGAAGGGCGCCGCCCGTGTGCTCAAGAAGCTTCTGGTGTCGGCCATCGCCAACGCCGAGGACAAGAGCAAGGGCTCGGTCGATACCGACAACCTCGTGGTCAAAGAAGTGCGCGTGGATCAGGGACCGACGCTGAAGCGTTGGCGTCCCCGAGCCATGGGGCGGGCGACCCGCATCAATAAGCGCACGAGCCATATCTGCATCGTCCTCGACGATGAGCTGAATTAGGGAACGATTCATGGGTCAGAAGACACATCCGATCGGCTTCCGCCTGGGCGTGATCCGTAGCTGGACCTCGAAGTGGTACGAGGAGAAGAACTACGCGCGCTGGCTGCACGAAGACCTGAAGCTGAAGAGGTTCATCAAGGGCAAGCTCTCGCACGCTGGCGTTAGCCTGATCGAGATCGAGCGCGCCGCGAACAAGTGCAAGATCAACATCCATACGGCGCGGCCGGGCATCGTCATCGGTAAGCGTGGTGCGGGTGTTGAGAGCTTGAAGCGCGAGGTGCAGAAGCTCACCGACAACGAGGTCTTCCTCAACATCCAGGAAGTGCGCAAGGCCGAGGTCAACGCGCAGCTCGTCGCCGAGTCCATCGCGACCCAGCTCGAGCGTCGCGTGGCTTTTCGCCGGGCGATGAAGAAGGCCGTCCAGACGGCGATGAAGTTTGGCGCCAAGGGCATCAAGGTGCACTGCGGCGGTCGCCTCGGCGGCTCCGAGATGGCGCGCCGTGAGTGGTATCGTGAGGGCCGTGTGCCGCTGCATACGCTCCGCGCGGATGTCGACTACGGTTTCGCCGAGGCGCGCACCACCTACGGCGTCATCGGCGTCAAGTGCTGGATCTACAAGGGCGACGTCGTCACAGGACGGCTGTCCTAGACTCCTAGGGATAGAACCATGCTTAGCCCGAAAAAGGTCAAGTATCGCAAGCGCTTCAAGGGGCGTATGCGTCGGCGCAGCAAGGGCGGTGATGTCGTCTCCTTTGGCGACTTCGGCATCCAGGCCACTGAGCCTGGGTGGGTTACCGCTCGGCAGATCGAGGCTGCTCGTGTCGCGATCAACCGTCACGTCAAGCGTGGCGGCAAGCTCTACATCCGGGTCTTTCCCGATAAGCCCATCTCGAAGAAGCCTGCCGAGGTTCGCATGGGTAAGGGAAAGGGTAACCCGGACGAGTGGGTGGCCGTGGTCAAGCCCGGTCGCGTGATGTACGAGCTCGAAGGTGTGACGGAGGCCGAGGCCCGCGCGGCCTTCCGGCTCGCGCACCACAAGCTCCCAATCAACACGCGAGTCGTGAAGCGTGAGGCGCTGCTATGAAGATGATCGAGATCCGCGAGCGGACCGATGAGGAGCTGCGCACCCTCGAGTCGCAGCTGCAGGAAGACCTGTACCGCATGCGCGTGCAGAAGGCGACCAACCAGCTCGAGAACACCGCGACGCTCAAGACGCTGAAGCGCGACCTCGCCCGGGTCAAGACCATCCAGGCGGCGCGCGAGAAGGGCGTCGAGGAGTCGCGCAAGGCTACGCGCTAGGCGCTGGCGATAGGCGAATGACCATGGCCGAAAAAGCAACGATGGCCGAGCAGGCTGAGACGCAGGAAGCCACGACCGAGGGGCGGGGGCGTTCCCGCATCATGCAGGGGACCGTGCGCAGCAACTCGATGGACAAGACCGTGATCGTAGAGGTCACCCATCGCGTCCGCCACAAGGTCTACAAGAAGTACGTCACGCGGCGCGTGCGCTACCACGCTCACGATGAGCGCAACGAGTATCTGCCGGGCGACATCGTCCGCATGATCAGTTGTCGCCCGCTGAGTCGGCATAAGCGTTGGCGCGTTCAGCAGCTGATCGAGCGCCCGGCCTAGGCTGGTCCTCCAGCGAG
>PDPC01000013.1 GCA_002747355.1 Pseudomonadota bacterium
ACCATCACGCCAACGGGTGCCGGCCTCTATCGTGTCACCGTGCAAGCCCCGGTCACAACACACGACGGCCCGAGCCACGCCACGGTCTCTGTTGACTGGGTCGGCGGCAAGCTCGCCGAGGCGCCCCTCCGCCTCCGCCGCCCCGTAGAGCCAGCCGTCCTCGAACCCACACCACCGCCACCCTGGCAACCGCCGCCGCCCCTCGCCGGCGCGCCGCTCCTCGAGTGGGGCGCGACCGCCGCCGTCGGCTTACCAGCCCGCGACGCACGCCCGCAGACCGGGATCGGCCTCGCCAGCCACGTCGCACCGCTCCATGTCGACGGCGACGACGACCCCGTGCTGCTGCGCCTCGCGATCAAAGGCCAGCTCGCGCTCCTCGACGGCCGCCTCGGCCTCGACGTCGACCTGCCTTGGTATAACAGCGATCTTCGCGTCGACGACGCTGGCGAGAACGATCTCGGCAACGTTCGCCTCGGCGCCCGCTACGTCTGGCGAAGCGGCGACTGGGCGATCGCCCCGAGCCTCCGCGTGACCCTCCCCAGCGGCAAGCTCGCCAACCAATGGCGCGCGGCCTCCTTCGAGCCCGGCGCGATCATCGAGTGGCACACCGCCGCCGATCGCCTCGTCCTCGGCACAAACCTCGTGCTACCAATCCAGACCGACGTCGATCACACGCGCCTGTTCATCGGCCAGACCCTCGCCGTTGGGTTTTGCATCTGGCGCGGCCTGACCATCGGCGTTGAGTTCGACTGGCTCATCAGCCTGCGCGACCCCGCCGACCAAGACCGCAGCACCCCGCTAATCGCCGGAGGCCAGCTGGCCTGGGAGTCACGCTGGTATCGGCTCGCCCTCGCCGGTGGCGCCGGCCTCACCGGCGACGCCCGCCGCGAGTACGGCAGCTTCAGCCTCGGGCTGGCCCTCGACATCTTCGTCATCGGCCGCCCCTCCTCTCCTGCAAGACGACGCTGACCATGAACCTCCGGCTGCGCACCAAGCTGATCCTCGCGCTGCTCAGCCTCGCGCTGATCCCCCTCGCCGTGACCATCGCCGTGGTCACGCAGGTCACCACCCGCTCTCTCGAGCGCGCCAACCTCGGCTACCGCGTCGCCACCGCCGACTACGTGCGCTTCACCGTGCGCCAGCTGCTCGAGCGCGCCGAGAGCGAGCTGGGGATGATCGGCGCGACCCTCGCCGATCAGCGGCCCGCCGCCGAGCGACAACGCCGCGCCCGGGCGCTGGTCCTCGGCAGCCGCCACGTCGATCGCGTCGCCGTCTACGCCGTGAGCGGCGAGCACCTGTTCACCCTCTCCACCGGCGGCGCCACCGCGGCCGTGAAGCGGCTGCCGAGGATCGACCCTGGCATCGCCGCGATCGCGCGCAAGGAGGGGCTCGCCCCCCTCGCCGTGACCCACACCACGAGCAAGGAAGGCGCCGTGAGCTACGCCGTGCCCGTCGTCGTGCCGGTCTACACGGGTAAGAACAAGCAGGTCTACGCCTATCTCTGGAGCGCCTTGTCCCTCGGCCCCCTCGACGCCCAGCTCGGTGAGCTCTCGAAGCGCCGCTTCGGCCAACAAGACAACCGCGTCTACCTCGTCGACCAGGCGCTCTCGATCATCGCCCACGGGCGCAGCAGCGAGCGCGGCCGCTCGATCCGCGAGTACGGTCTGGTGCGCGATCTCCCCGACAGACAGATGCCCCGGCAGGACATCGCCTACACCGCCGAGTACACCCACGACGGCGAGGAGCTCCTTGGCGTCCTGATGCCCCTCGGCCAACCCCTCGGCTGGTCCGTGGTCGTCGAGCAGCGCGCTACCGAGGTCTTCCGCGCGGTGCGCAGCACCTGGCGCACTGCGCTCTTCCTCGGCCTAGGCTTCGCCGCCGCCGCGCTGCTGCTGGGGATCATGATGGGCAGCCGCCTCGCCCGGCCGATCAGCGCCGTCGCCTCCGCTGCCCGCCGCGTCGCCGCTGGCGACTTCGAGGCGCGCGTCCCGACCCGCGGCAGGGACGAGGTCGCGCTGATGGGTCAGGCCTTCAACCAGATGGCCCAAGACCTGCGCGACTTCCGCGCCAAGCTCGTCGAAGAGACCCGCATCCGCACTGACCTCGGCCGCTACCTCGGCGCCGACGTTGTGGAGACCATCGTCGACGGCACACGCTCGGTGGAGCTCGGCGGCGAGCGACGGCAGGTCACAGTGCTCTTCGCCGACGTCGTGGCCTTCACACCGCTGGCCGAGAAGCACGCTCCGGAGCACGTCGTCAAGATCCTCAACGAGCTGTTCACCTTCCTCACCGAGATCGTGTTCAAGCACGGCGGCACCGTCGACAAGTTCATCGGCGACTGCGTGATGGCCGTCTTCGGCGCCCCCTATCAGCACGACGACGACGCCCTCCGCGCCGTGCGCGCCGCCGAGGAGATGCTGCGCTGGCTCGAGACTGGCAACGCCAAGTGGCGCAAGGACCTCGGCCGCGAGCTCCAGCTCGGCATCGGCATTCACAGCGGCGAAGCCCTCGCCGGCAACCTCGGCTCCGAGAAGCGCATGGAGTACACCGTGATCGGCGACACGGTAAACGTCGCCGCGCGCCTCGAGGCGCTGGCCCAGCCCGGGCTGGTGCTGATGAGCGAGACCACGGCCAAGCTCGTCAAGGGCGAGTTCAACCTCAAGAGCCTTGGAGAACATAAGGTCGCGGGCCGCGAAGAGCAGCTCACGCTCTACGAACTCGACGATTAGCGGTAGGATCGCCTCATGACCCATGATCCACTGCTAGGTCAGCTCGTCGACGGCCACTACCAGGTACATCAGCTGCTGGGGATCGGCGGTATGGGCCGCGTCTACCGCGCCGAACAGCTCGAGCTCGCCCGCGAGGTCGCGCTCAAGACGCTGCCCTTCGCCCACGTCCCGGACGCCGAAGAGCGGCGAAAACGCTTCCAACGCGAGGCCAAGGCGACCAGCCGGATCAACCACCCAGGGGTGGTGCAGATCTTCGGCTTCGGCGAGTGGGAGGGGCAGCTCTACATCGCGATGGAGCTGATCGAGGGCGGCTCCCTCGCCGAGCGCCTGCTCCACAACGGCCCCCTCGGCGACGCCGCCGCGGCCCAAGCCGTGATCGACGCCTGCGACGCCGTCCACGCCGCTCACGCCGTAGGCGTGCTACACCGTGATCTCAAGCCCGAAAACATCATGCTCGCCCGCGGCGCCGACGGCATCGAGCGGATCAAGGTCGTCGACTTCGGCCTGGCCATCGTGATGGCGGCGACCGATCAGCGCTTGACCCAAGAGGGGCTGGTGATGGGCACGCCAGCCTACGTCTCGCCGGAGCAAGCTCGCGCCGAGCTGCTCGACGAGCGCAGCGACGTGTACTCCCTCGGTGTCGTGCTCTTCGAGCTGCTCTGCGGGCTGCCCCCCTTCTCGGGCAACACCCCCGCCGACGTGGTGGTCAAGCATTGCTTCGAAGACCCGCCGCTGCCGAGCAGCATGACACCACCCGGGGTGACGATTCACCCCTCCCTCGAGTCCGCCGCGCTCTGGGCCCTCTCGAAGGCCCCAGAGACACGCCCCCAGACCGCGGCGGCCTTCGCAGAGGAGCTGCGCGCGGCGCTAGCCTTGGTCGAAGGCGGAGGGCGCGATCTCGAGCGCACCCGCAAAGACCCATTGCAGGTCGGTGACCGCGCCGCGCGTGCCGCAGCGGCGGGGCTACACCGGAAAAGCAACGCCCCGACCGCCCGCCCGATCCCCATCGCGCCACCGATCGGCGGCAGCGCGAGCTCCGAGGCCGTACGCCCGATCATCCTTGTCTGCGAGCCCGCAGGCGCCGGCCTCACCGTCGCGCTGCGAGCCAACCAATGCGCCGCCCGCGCCACGACCAGCCTCCAGGCACTCCCAGACCTGGCCGCCGAGCTCCGCGCCCAGGTGGCGGTGGTCGACCTTCGCCCCGACCCCGACGCCCTGCTCGCTCAGCTGGCGCGCCCCGAGCTAGCCGCGCTCACCATCATCACCGTCGGCCCCGACGGAGAGATGGCGCTGATGACCCGCGCCCTCGAACAGGGTATCGCCGACTATGTGCCGGCGTCGCTGGCCAGCAGCAAGCTCGCAAAGCGGGTCTCCAAGCTACTCAAACGCCTCGAAGCGCGCGCCGCCCACGAGACCTCAACCTAGAGCGCTGACCAACTTACCTCCCGTCGCCGCGCTGGTCTGCGACATCACAGCGGTTGTCGCTCGTCCGTTGCGTGCGACCAGCAGGCGCCCTGCTCGCTCCTACGCCGTGATGCCGCATCCTTCGCGCAGCTCGGTCCGGTACGCGGATCAGCGCTCTAGAGCGCTAGCAGGCGCCCTGCTCGCTCCTACGCCGTGATGCCGCATCCTTCGCGCGGCTCGGTTCGGTAGCTGATCAGCGCTCTAGGAGCTTGATTCACAGGCGACCTTGACACGATCGCCCGATTATGATCCACCTTTGAGATGGCCCGCCGAGATTCGCGACAGC
>PDPC01000118.1 GCA_002747355.1 Pseudomonadota bacterium
TGTAAGCCCCCTGGTCATCAAGGCCTGCATGACCTTCGATGCCAGCAGGTCACCTCCCGCGCCGGATGCGAAGTCCCGCTTTCGGTCACGGCGAAATGGAATCAGCAGGTTCTGGGCGTCGGTCGACATGGTGTTTTCCTCCTACGGCACGGGGACCATGTCCCGGACCTGGGTAAGCTGATCCACGATGGCGTCGAGAGGTGGCACCACCTCGTCCAGCGGGGAGCCGGCCAAGTCGGAAAGGTCGGGCACCGTGGGCGCACCCACCAACTCGAGGAAGATGTTCAGCAGGCCGATGAGCTTGCCGAGCGCGGCCAGGCTCTTGCCCACGTTTGCAGCCTCCTGGGCCACGTTGGCCTGGGCGCAGCTGGTGATGGCCATCAGCCCCGCGTCCTCGAGCTCGGTCGCCCGGTCGATGGCGCCAGCGATCTGCTGCATCTGGGCCTGTAGGTGCAGCAAGAGGCTGCGGGCCTGGCGCAGGGTGTCGATGATCAGATCGATGATGCCGACGATGGTCAGAGGCAGAGAAAGCTGTGGGATCAGCTTGAGGAGCTTGGCCACCTTCTCGGCCAGCTCGGGAATACAGGCCGCAAGCGCAGTGGGATCGGGAGGCGGCCCCAGACTGTCGGGGATGGCCTTGATGCAGTTGAACACCGCCACCACCGTGTCGATGATGTCGAACACCGGCATCAGCGGCGTCAGCGCCGGCTGGATTTGCTCCATCAGGTTGATGGACTCCATGCTGACCCCGCCCGGCAGGGTGATGGAGAACGGGTCGGGGATCTCGGGGATCTCGAATGCGCAGCCCCAGGTAATGCGTGCTGCGTCGATGTCGGCCTGGTTCATCGGGGCCTCCAGGAACATAGAGGGGGGAGTTGGCGTCCATTACCTCGCCGCCGCTCGTGCTCGTGCACGGCGAGCGCATCAACCACCGGCGGCGAGGAGGACCATGCACTCGTCGTTGGTGCCGCTGTTCTTGCGGCAGGCCTACGAGCAGGCCGAGCACAAGCAAAGAATCGATGGCCGCATCTCGGAGCTGTTGGCGTGTGGGTACGCGTCAAGCACCGTCCGCGGCCATGTTCGGGAGTGGCTCTGCTTCCTGGAGAGCCACTCCGCGGAGGACGGCGGGCTGCCGGACATTGACGACCAGCTGGTCGTCCGGTACCTGCAGCGGCGCTGCAAGAGCCGGAAGGAGGGCGTGCGGCATGTGCGAGCCGCCCTGCGGTTCCTGCTCGCCGATGATGCGGCGCCGGGGAGCCACCTGAAGAAGCGACGCGCCCACACACCACTCTTCGAGATGCTCGTGCCGGACCACCTGGACTTCCTGCGTCGGCACCGCGGCGTGCGGGAGACACGGACGCTGGAGGTCTACCTCCTGCAGTTCTTCCTCTTCCTCGACGGCGAGGGGGTTCAGGAGCCGGGTGACATCGAGGCACGCCACTACCGCACGTTCCTGGCCGGCTGCGCCTCGCGCATGGCCAAGGGCACGGTGTCCGGGGTCGCGTCCGCGCTACGCGGTCTGGCTCGGTACCTCTGCCTGATGGGGCACTGCTCTGAGGATCTCGCTGGGACCATCGAGGCCCCGCGGGTGTACCGGGAGCACAAGCCGGTCCGCACGCTCTCGCCTCGCGACATCGACCGGCTGCTGGACGCCATCGACCAGAGCTACGCGACAGGCCGACGAGACTACGCGATGCTGCTTCTGGCTGCGCGCTACGGCCTGCGGCCCTCGGACATCCGCAGCCTGCGCCTCGACGACATCCACTGGCGGCAGGGACATCTCGCGGTTCTGCAAGTGAAGACGGGCCGGCCCCTTGAGCTGCCGCTCCTCGCCGACGTGGAGGAGTCGCTGATCGACTACATCCGCGATGGTCGCCCGCAGCACGACGGCCGCGAGGTGTTTCTGCGTCACAAGCCGCCGTTCCGACCGCTGGGCTCGTCGAACAACCTTTGGCAGGTGATGGAGCGCGGTCTCCGCGCTGCGGGGCTCGACGCAGTCGGTCCAGGACGAGGCATGCGGATACTGCGCCACTCAGCGGCGACCCGCCTGATGCGGCAGGGCGTCGAGTGGGAGACGATCGCAGGGATCCTCGGGCACGTCTCGTCCAACACGACCCGCCGCTACGCCCATGTCGACCTGGAGTCGCTTCGATCCGTGGCCCTCGATCCCGCGGAGGTGGCGTCGTGAGCGTCTTCGAGAGCAGCCTCGCCCCGCAGCTGATCGCGTTCGTCGAGCACAAGCGGAACCTCGGCCACAGATACGACGGCGAGGTGAAGGTGCTTCGCGCCTTCGAGCGCTTCGTCGCCGCCCTGACGCCGGACGCCGTCGTGCTCACCGAGGCGATCGTGCGCTCCTTTGTGCTCGCGCTGCCTGGCCCGAGCCGGTCGAACGCAGTCTCTCTCCTTCGACAGCTCGGCCGATTCCTCGCGGCCGACGACCCCGCCGTCTTCGTCGCGCCGGCGAAGTACCTCCGCGTGCGGCGACGGCGTCCGTCCATTCGCGTGCTCACGGTCGCCGAGGTGAAGCTGTTCCTCGACGCCACCGAGTACTTGTCCGACACCGACCATTCTCCGCACCGGTGCCTGGTCCAGGGCATGGCGCTGCGGACGCTGCTCTTCACCGGGCTGCGCCGAGACGAGCTCCGCACCCTGCGTGACGCCGACGTCGATCTGGGCGACGACGTGATCGTCGTGCGCGACGGCAAGTTCGGGAAGTCGAGGTACGTGCCGATCTCCAAGGAGCTCGCGAAGCGGCTCCGCGCGTACAGGTCGGAGCTGAGCGAACGCGTGCCGGATCGGCTCGTCAGGGACGCGTTTTTCCCCGGGCCCGACGGTCGCAAGCTGACCTGCCAGGCGAGCTTGTACAAGGCGTTCCGGCAGACGCTGGAGATCGCGGGCATCAAGCACGGCGGACGCGGAGAGGGGCCGCGCTTACACGACCTGCGGCACACCTTCGCCGTGCTGCGCCTCCTCTCCTGGTACCGCCAGGGCGAGGACCTGAACGCGAAGCTGCCACTGCTCGCCACGTATCTCGGCCACGTGGGCGTCACCAGCACCCAGGTGTACCTGCACATGACGCTCGACCTGGTCGGCGAGGTCACCCGCCGCCACGAGGAGCACTTTGGCGACCTCGTGCAGCCTCCGGGAGGTGCCCGATGACGCACGCCTACAGCCTGGCGGACCTCGTCACCAGCTTCTTCGCCAGCTACCTCCCCGGTGAGCGCGGCTTCAGCCGCCACACGATCGTCAGCTACCGGGACACCTTCCGGCTGCTCCTCGCCTTCGTGATGGAGCGCAGTGGTCACCCGGTCACCCAGATCACCATGGACGACATCTCGGCTGCGGTCGTCACCGCCTTCCTCGAGCACCTCGAGGAGGCGCGGGGCAACGCCGTGTCCACCCGCAACGTCCGGCTCGCCGCGCTTCGCACCTTCTTCGCCTACGCCGGACAGAAGGAACCGTCCGCGCTGGCGCTCGCCCGGAACGTCGCGCTGGTCCCCTTCAAGCGTGGACCGACGCGGCGCATGGAGTACCTCAACGCGGAGGAAGTGAAGGCGATCCTGGATGGTCCAGACCGGGAGACCGCCGACGGTCGCCGGGAGTACCTGACCCTCGCGTTGCTCTACGACACCGGCGCCCGCGCTCAGGAGATCCTCAGCCTGCGCCCGAGCGACTTCCGGCTGCACCGCCATGCGCTGGTGACCATCCGAGGCAAGGGTAACAAGGAGCGTCTCGTCCCGCTGCTGCAGGCGACGGCCGACCTCACGACGCAGCACCTCGCGGAGACCGGGCGGCCCATCGATGACGGCACCCAGCTCATCCGCAACCGCCACGGTCAGCCGATGACGCGGTCCGGCCTCACGTACCTTGTGGCCAAGTACCGAAGGCTCGCGGCCGAGACGACTCCCAGCCTCGAGCGGTCCGGCATCAGCCCGCACACCTTCCGCCACACGAAGGCGATGCACCTGCTCCAGGCGGGCGTCCACCCCGTGACGATCAAGGACATCCTCGGGCACGCCCACCTGGAGACGCTCAGCGTCTATGCCCGCGCCGACCTTGATCTGAAGCGCAGGGCGCTCGAGCAACTCGGCACCAACACCGACGCCACCCCACGCCCCACCCAGCGGGATCCCGACCTGCTGGAGTGGTTGGAGCGCTTGTAATGCGCGCAACCCGCACCAGGAAAAGCCCATGAACCAGGCCGACATCGACGCAGCACGCATTACCTGGGGCTGCGCATTCGAAATCTTATGTGTCGCGGCACATAAGATCTCGATGCAGATAGGCAAGGCCATGGCGTCCTCCTAGATCGGGTCCGGTACCGGCCGGACCGCACGGCCGCCGATGGAGATCTGCGTGGCTTCCAGGCTGATGGCGCCCACGGCCTTGATGGTGATCGCCGTCGTTCCCTGCAGGGTCACCGAGTTTTCCTCGGCGTCGAAGAGCAG
>PDPC01000063.1 GCA_002747355.1 Pseudomonadota bacterium
AGAAGGGCGCCTGCTGGTAGCAAGCAACCGACGAGCGACAACCGCTGTGATTTCGCAGACCAGCGCGGCGATGGGAGGTAAGTTGGTCAGCGCTCTAGGAGCGGTGGGCGACTGACGCTCGATGATCCCGTAAAGCCCGGTCGCGCGGCCTGTTAGCGGGGCCCTGGCTGGCCCACAGCGGCTCTCTCTCCCGGCTCTCTCAGGCCGGGGGAGTGAAGCCGTGCTCGTTGAACCAGGTCCACGCGTCGCCGACGATCGTCTCGAGATCAGAGCGTTTGGGAGTCCAACCAAGCTCGGTCTGTGCGGCAGCCGCAGCGGCCACGAGCGCTGGTGGATCTCCTGCGCGAATCGGCTGCTCGCTGTATCGCACCGGCTTCCCCGTGACGGCAGATGCTGTGTCGATCACCGCGCGAACAGAGCAGCCCTTGCCCGTTCCCAGGTTGAACGCGCGGTTGACGCTTTGCTCGCTGACGAAGAGCCTTTCAACTGCCGCGACGTGGGCGGCTGCCAGGTCTGCGACGTGAATGTAGTCGCGTACGGCGGTGCCATCGGGCGTGGGGTGATCGGTCCCGAATAGGGACAGCTCGGGGGTCAGCCCGGCAGCGGCACGAAGCGCGTTGGGAATCAAATGCGTCTCGGGTTGATGCCACTCGCCACAAAAGAGGCTGGTGTCTGCGCCCGCTGCGTTGAAGTAGCGCAGCGCGATCCAGGAAGGTCGAGGCTGCGCTCCTATGGAAGGAGCGTCACCCCAGTCGGCGATGATCTGCTCCATCATCGCCTTCGTGTGGCCGTAGGGGTTGACCGGGGCGACGGGGTGGTCTTCGGGGATCGGCGTCTTGGTCGGCTCCCCATAGACAGCCGCCGACGAGGAGAAGACGAGGCGAGACACCTCCGCGCGTTCCATCGCGCTCAGCAAGCTCACCGTCCCAGAGACGTTGGTCTCGTAGTATTTCAACGGCGCTCTCACCGACTCTCCGATCTCGATCCGCGCTGCAAAGTGCAAGACCGCTTCAATCCGCTCCTCCTCGAGGATCCGCTGCACAGCCCCGACATCCGCGATATCCGCCTCAAAGGTTTTGAAATCAGAGACGAAGCACCGATGACCCCGCGAGAAATCGTCGAGGACGATCGGGGAGTAGCCTGCTCGCCGCAGGTGGTGAGCCGTCGTGGAGCCGATGAAGCCTGCACCACCGGCGACCAAGACCTTCGTGCCCATGACACCGCTCATGACACCGCTCGCCAGCGCTCTTTAGGCAGCTTGGCGAGGCGGAGCGTCGCCCGTGAGACCTCGATCAGCTCCTCAACGGGGATCGGTGTCTCGCCGCGCTCTATCGCCTCGACGAAGCGCGCGGCGCCCGCGCCCGAGGAGCATGACCTCAACGTTGCCTCGTGGGAGTCTAGAGCGCTGACCAACTTTCCTCCCGTCGCCGCGCTGGTCTTCGAAATCACGCCGGTTGTTGCTCGTCGGTTGCTTGCTACCAGCAGGCGCCCTTCTCGCTCCTACGCTGTGATTCCGCATCCTTCGCGCAGCTCGGTCCGGTAAGCTGATAGCGGAGCTCTAGCGAGGTGCGGTCGCGGACGGCGATGCGGAGCTCGCCGCTGTCGAGGCCGCGGGCGGCGAAGAAGGTGCGGCGTAAGCGGACGAGCTCGATCACGAGGCGGCCGCGCTTGTTGCGGATGAGGTTGCTGAGGTCGGCCCTGCCGATGGTGAAGGTCCCGTCGTCGTGGGGGCTGCAGCGCAGCACGAGGTCGCGCTTGGTGGCCGAGGGGACGCGGGCTTCGATGTAGAGCACGTCTTCGTCGAGGCGAGTGTCGCCGGCCTTCGCCCAGTCGAGGTTGAGGCGCTGCTCGCTTGCCAGGGTGGGCTCGTGAGTCGGGCGCTGGCCTGCGAGCTCACCGATCCGCGGCAGCTGCGGGCTGGCGGCGTCGACACGGAACGCCCCGACAGCGTCGCCGCCGCTGGCGCTGACATGGACGCGGCCCGATTTGGCGGCGTGATTGTTCTGCGCCTCGCCATAGGCCACGCCGGAGATGAAGGGTAGTAGGCCCGGAAAGTGGCGGGGCTCGAGCTTCAAGGTGTTGCCCGAGGTCTCCACGGTGAGATCGCCTGCCTCGAGGAGATCGACCGTGGCGGTCTCGCTCTGCTCGAGGCCGCCTTGCTCGCCGAGGTCGACGGTGAGGTCGTAGAGTTTGCAGGTGTCGCGCTCGGGGAGATCGGCGTCGGGGTCGAGCGGGAGCGCCAGCAGGCGGGCGACTTGCGCGCGCTCGAGGGCGCTGTAGCGCACGAACTGCGCCGTCGTTGTGAGCTCGAGGTTGCGCTCGGCGATGCCATCGGCCTGCCAGTCGTGAGTGTAAGTAACCGACATTAAGCCGAAACTATGCGCCGATGGGTGTGACGGATCCCCTCGCGGCTCCTCACCACTACACCCCGCGACGGCGACCATCGCGAGCGCGGCGACAAGGTATTGCAGACAGCTTCGTGTGCGCATGTGCTTCTCAGTTGTACGATGCGGCATGGGCGCGCCTTGCCGCCGATTGTAGCACGAGCCACGGTCAGGGCGCATATGCACCCTCTCCGAAGCTCGAGCGGACTCCCATTATATACTCCAGGTCGGACTCGACAATTTCAATTCGAGTCGAGAATCCATACTGGCAAGGAAACAGGCGCGAAAGAGCTCGGGTGCGGTGCCAGGGCTCGTTTCTCGCCGCCTCGGGCGTGAGGCGATCTCTTGTCGCTGCGCTCTGGGCAGCGCCGCAGGTCTGCGCTATCAAGCCCTTACGCGGCACGACCCGAAAGGAGCGCCGATGTTTGGCAAGACATCCCGACCCCAGAGCGTGGCGCGCGAGATCGCCGACAAGCTCCGCGCTCGCATTCTCGAGGGTCAGTACCAGAGCGGCGAGCGGCTCCCAGCCGAGCGGGCTTTGGCGCGGCAGCTCGGGGTCAATCGGGCCTCGCTGCGTGAAGCGCTGAAGGAGCTCGAGCACACGGGCTTGGTGCGGATCCGCCGCGGCGATGGCACCCGTGTGCTCGACTTCTTTCGCACCGCGACGCTCGATCTCCTCGGCCACCTGCTCTCCGCCGAGCGCGGCGACGCGGTGCGGGATCTCCTCGAGTTCAGGCAGATCTTCGGTCGTGAGGTCGCACGCTTGGCGGCGCTCCGTGGAGACGAGGCGCAGCTCGAGCGGCTGCGAGAGATCGCCGCGCGGCGCCCCAACGAGCCCGAAGAGGTGCTCTTGCAGGACCTCGACTTCTATCACGAGCTCAGCCGCACCAGCCGCAACATCGTCTTCGTGCTGCTGCTCAACACCGTCCGCGGCTTCGTGCAGCGCTTCAAGGGTTTTTTCAAGGATTTCAACCCTCCAGCCGAAGAAGTCTTCCGTCATCACGAGGCGCTGCTGACGGCGATCGAGGCTCGCTTGCCCGAGCAGGCGGCGGCGATCGCCGACGAGCACCTCGCCGCCGGTCGCGCCCATTTCATGGCCCGGCGGGAGGGTCCTGAGATCGTCGCGCCAGCGATCTCGAGCCCTCACATGCCCGACGAGCCGGCAGGAGGTGGTCGGTGAGCGAGGTTGGCGACGTGTTCGGCACCGAGAGACCAGATGTCGAAGCGCTCGCTCATGCTGCTCGCATCGCGCTGGATGAGGAGGAGCTCGCCGCTCTCCCAGCCCAGCTCGAGCAGGTCTTGGAGCTCTTTGCCCAGCTAGCGGACGTCGACGTCCAGGGGGTCGAGCCCCTCGTCCTCCCCCTGGCGCGAGGTTGTGCTCTGCGAGACGACGTGGTCGCTGTCGGTGAGGGGGGCGCGACCGCCGAAGCGGTGATCGGCGCAGCCGAGCCCTCACAGCTCGCAGAGCATGACGGGGCCTCGCTGTTTTCGGTACCAACCGGCGGTGCCGCCTAGAGGATGAGCCCGCTCGACCCTTTTGGCGCCTTCCTGGCGCGGCGAGACGAGCGCCAGCTCGCCGACGACGTTGGCAGGTTGCGTGTCGCGATCAAAGACAACCTGCTGACGCGCGAGGGCAACTGGCCGACGACCTGCGGGTCCGAGCTGCTGGCGACCTATCGCGCCCCCTACGAGGCGACCTGCGTCGCGCGGTTGCGCGCAGCGGGCGCAGTGATCGTCGGCAAGACCAACCTCGACGAGTTCGCGATGGGCTCGTCGACCGAGCGCTCGGCCTTCTTTCCCTGTCGCAACCCTTGGGCTCTCAACCGCGTCCCTGGGGGCTCCTCGGGGGGCTCGGCGGCGGCGGTCGCCGCGGGCCTTTGCGATGTCGCGCTGGGCAGCGACACCGGCGGGTCGATCCGCCAGCCGGCGGCGTTCTGCGGTGTGACCGGGCTGAAGCCCACCTATGGCCGCGTCAGCCGCTTTGGCTTGATCGCCTTCGCCTCGAGCCTCGACGTGGTCGGGCCGCTCGGACGCTCCGTGGCAGCCGTGGCGCAGGCGCTCGGGTGGATCGCCGGCCCCGACGGGCGAGACGCGACCTGCATCGGCGCGGCGCAGACCCCCGAGCCCGCGTGCTGGCTCGAGGCCTGTGAGCGCCCCACGCGAGGGCTACGTCTGGGCGTCCTCGACGCGGCCCTCGCAGACGCTCGCACTCAGCGCGGCGTCTCATCGTCTGTCCAGGCGGCGCTGCGCACGCTCGAGGCGGAGGGTGTTGAGCTACAGCCGATCGAGCTGCCGACATTGAACTACGCGCTGGCCACCTATTACGTGCTGGCGATGGCCGAGGCCTCGACCAACCTCGCCCGCTTCGACGGCCTCCGCTACGGCCGGCGCGCGGCGGATGGTGACGATCTCGCGGGGCTCCTCACTCGCAGCCGAGGCGAAGGCTTCGGCCGTGAGGTCAAGCGGAGGATCTTGCTCGGCAGCTTCGCGCTCTCTGTCGGCTACCGCGAGGCTCATATCGAGCGAGCTCAGCGTGTACGTCGCCTGATCGCCGATGAGGTCGCCGCCGCCTTCGAGCGCTGTGACGCGATCGCCCTGCCGACCACGCCCACCGTCGCCTTTCGTCTCGGCGAGCGTCTCGACGATCCAACGGCGATGTACGCGGCCGACTCCTTCACCGTGGGCGCCAGCCTCGCCGGGCTGCCAGCGCTCTCGCTGCCCTGCGGTCTCGCCGACGCGCTGCCGGTGGGTCTGCAGCTGATCGCCCCCGCGCTGCGCGAGGACACGCTCTTTGCGTTGGGCGGCGCCTATCAGCGCGTCACGGATTGGCATCAGCGGCGCCCCGGGGGGGAGGTATGACGTGCTGGGAGCCCGTGATCGGCCTCGAGGTGCACATCCAGCTCGCCACGAAGAGCAAGCTCTTCTGCGGCTGCGCTGCCGCCTTTGGCGCGAGGCCGAACAGCCAGATCTGCGAGGTCTGCGCGGGACATCCGGGCGGGATGCCGACGCTCAACGGGCGCGCCGTCGAGCTCGCCATGCGCCTCGCATCAGCGCTGGGCTGCGTGATCCAAACGACGAGCCGCTTCGCCCGCAAGAGCTACAGCTACCCCGACCTGCCCAAGGGCTACCAGATCACCCAATACGACCAGCCGCTGGCTCAGGGTGGGGCGCTGGGCTTCGAGCTGCGCGTGGGTCGGGCCGCCGACGCCTTCGAAGAGCGTCGCGTAAACCTGACTCGCCTGCATCTCGAAGAAGACGCTGGCAAGACCCTGTACGAGACGGGGAGCGGGGGCGAGACGCTGATCGATCTCAACCGCGCCGGCGTCCCGCTGGTCGAGCTGGTCAGCGAGCCCGAGCTGCGCTCGCCAGACGAGGCCGCCGCCTACCTCCGGGCGCTGCGCACGCAGGTCCGCTGGCTCGGCGTCAGCGACGGCAACCTCGACCAGGGCTCGCTGCGCTGCGACGCCAACATCTCGCTGCGACCTGCGGGCTCGACGGCGCTTGGTCCTCGCACGGAGCTGAAGAACCTCAACTCCTTTCGTCACGTCAAACAGGCGCTCGCAGCCGAGATCGCGCGACAGCGCGCCTCGCTCGACGCCGGGGAGGTCGTGGAGCAGCAGACCCGCAGCTGGGATCCCCGCGCCGGCGAGACGCGTCTTCTCCGCGCCAAGGAAGAGGCCGAGGACTACCGTTATCTTACGGAGCCTGATCTTCCTCCTCTGATGGTCGATGCTCGAGGAGCCGACGCGCGGTCTCTCGAGCTACCTCTGGCCAGGCAGCGACGTCTGGTGAGCGAGCACCGCGCCGCCGGGCTCTCGTCACAGCTGGCTCGTGAGCTCTGCCGTGAGATCGAGCTCGCCGATGCGTTCGAGCAGCTGGTACAGCGCGGTGTCACGGCGAGACGCGCCGCCACTTGGATCCTCGGTGAGCTCCTGAGCCATCTCGACGATCCCCGCCAAGCCCTGAAGCCACGGGTCAGCCTCGATCAGACGGCTGAGCTGCTGCGCCTCGTGGAGGCCGGCCAGCTGACCCTTGGGCAGGCCAAAGATCTGTGGGCAAAGCTGTGGACAAATGATGATGCTCGCGCCCAGGCCGTTGAAATGGCGGCCCGTTCCGCTGGGCTGCTCGATGCCCACATCGAGCGCGCCGAGCTCGAGCGCGCCGTCGAGCGCTTCATCGCTGATCATCCCGACGAGGTCGCCGCCTATCGGGCGGGCAAGCAGAAGCTCCTCGGCTGGTTCATCGGTCAGCTGCAGCGCGAGCTCGGTGGGCGCGCGGATCCGAGAGCGCTACAGACACTGCTGACCGAGCGGCTCAGGGGCTGAGATACCGTTTCACGGGCTGAGATACCGTTTCCCGCCGTAGGCGTGTATGCTTCCCGGCGTTGACGGGAGACAGATGAAACTCGGCGAGATCTTGATCCGCCACGGCTTCACCACGGCGCCGCAGCTCGAAGAAGGTTTGGCCCTGCAGGTCACGCATGGGGGCCGTGTAGGCTCGAACCTGATCGACCTCGGCTACGTCGCTCTCGACAGCATTGCCCGAGCGCTCGGCCAGCAGCACCAGGTGCCAGCGGCGAGCGACGAGGCCTTCCAAGCTGTGGGGCCGAGCGCGCTGGCGGCTGTGCCGCGTGATCTCTGCGCGAAGCACGGCATCCTACCCTTGGCGGTCGAAGGGCAGCTGCTCCATCTGGCGATGCGCGATCCCCAGCGTCTGGCGCTGATCCACCAGCTTGGCAGCTACCTTGGCGTCAAGGTGCAACCCTACGCCACACCCGAGCTGCGCCTGCTCTATTATCTCGAGCTGCTCTACAAGATCCCGCGACCCAAGCGCTACCTCAGCGCTAAGGGCGATCACGATGGCGGCTGGCGGGGGAGTCTCGAGCCGACGATAGACCCACCAGACCAGGCGTCTCAGACCGCGCGCGGGCCGCGCGCCGGTGGCGTGCGACGTACCGCCAGCGGGATGTACGCCCTCCGTGGTGGGACGAAGCTGCAAGAGCGCAAGCCGCCCGACATCGACGAAGACCGCCCTTCATCCTCCGGCACCCATCCGGCGATCGGCAAGGCTGCGCTGATGAGGACACGAGAGGTGTCTCGGCGTCGGTCCCCAACCGGGCCGACGCGTCCTCCGGTCGCCTCACCCATCGCGCCCACCCGGACGGGACCGTTTTGGGTCGGCGATATCCCCGTGGCACCTCCAGCTCGACAGCGGGTCCCCGTGTTGACGCCTCGCGGTGTGCCCGTGATCGGCACGCAACCCGAGCCTTCCGTCTCGCCGGCACCAGCCAGCGGCGACAGCTTTGAGCTGGTCTATCTCGATGAGGTCGAGCGCAAGACCGACGAGCTCGACGTCGACATTGACATCGACATCGGCTTCGACGACGACGCTCACGTCGAGACGCCCTCCGAGCAGCCAGGAGTGGGGCATGCGTCGGTCAGCGACGTGGTGGCGGAGATCCAGCAGGCGAGAGACCGCGAGAGCGTGATCGGGCAGCTGCTGCGTCCCGTAAACAGCGCGATTACGCTCAACGTGCTGCTGTTGGCGCGGGGAGAGCTCGGCGTGGCGCTGGCGGCCTTCGGTACCGAGGTGTCTCGAGGCCAGGTGCGCCAGCTCGTCGTGCCGCTGAACACCGACTCTCTGCTTCAGCGGGCCCTCAACGCTAAGAGCGTGCAGCGAGGCGCCGCCGACCCATTGCAGCAGATGATCGCGACCTACCTGCGCGCTCCAGCGCCCAAGGAGGCCTGCGTGGCGCCGATCGCGCTCAACAACAAGGTGATCAACCTCGTCTGCTGTCAGAGCGACAGCGCGCTGCCAGATGATGTCGAGGTGGCGATGACGCAGATCACCGAACAGGCCGCCGCTGCCTACAAGCGGCTGATCTTGAACAAGCGAGGCAGCCGGCCCTGAGCGGACGCGGGCTGGTTGCGACGAGAAGACGAGATGACGCACGCAGAGCCGCGTTGGCGTGATGCTGCCAGCCCAGTCTTTTGGGATGGTGACCACGATCGGCCCCTAACCATGCTCGACCAGCGGCTGCTGCCGACTCGGGAGGTCTGGCGACGCTACGCCTCGGACGCAGAGGTGGCGACGGCGATCCGAGAGATGGTGGTCCGCGGCGCACCCGCGATCGGCTGTGCTGCGGCCTTTGGTCTCGCCGCAGCGGCGCGGGGCTACCCAGACGAGCCCGAGGCTTTTCGCGTCGCCTTCGATCGCGGTGCGGCGCTGCTCGCCGAGTCTCGACCCACCGCCGTGAACCTCTCTTGGGCGCTCCAGAAGCAGCGAGCGGTCTGCGCGGCGACGCTGCCCGAAGGTGTCGATGCTGTGCGGCCCGCGCTGGTCGCGCAAGCGCAGGCGATCTGGCGCGAGGACATCGACGCTTGCAAGACGATGGGGCGCTTGGGCGCCGAGCTGATCCCGCAGGGGGCGCGGGTGTTGACGCACTGTAACGCAGGCGCGCTCGCGACCGGCGGTTACGGCACCGCGCTGGGTGTCATCCGCGCGGCTCATGAGGCGGGAAAAGGCATCAGGGTCTACGCCGACGAGACGCGGCCCTTCTTACAGGGCGCTCGCTTGACCGCCTGGGAGCTCTCGGAGAGCGGCATCGACGTGACGGTGATCTGCGACAACATGGCCGGCGCGCTGATGCAGCAGGGCGCGATCGACTGCTGTGTCGTCGGCTCCGATCGCATCGCCGCCAACGGCGACGTCGCCAACAAGATCGGCACCTACATGGTCGCTGTGCTCGCGGCGCGTCACGAGATCCCGTTCTACGTCGCGGCGCCGCTGTCGACGGTCGATCTCGAGACGGCCGATGGCGGAGCGATCCCGATCGAAGAGCGGCCCGGCCGCGAGGTCACCCATGTCGGCGAGACGCAGATCGCGCCAGATGACGTGCCGGTGCGCAACATCGCCTTCGATGTCACGCCCGCCGAGCTGGTCACGGCGATCATCACCGAGGCGGGCCTGGCACGGCCTCCCTATGGCGAGAGCATCCGACGCTTGTTCCGCGGCCAGGCGTGCTAAGATGCATCGAAGGCACCGGCCGGGGATATGACTGGAGTGGCACGACTAAACCTCGCGTACTTGACGATCCGGATGGTCGTGGCCTTGATGGTCGTGGCCTTGATGATGGTCGTAGGCTGCTCTTTCGATGGAGCAGGCCTGTTCATCGACGCTCGGGCAGCGGAGACGGGGCCTGATGGCGGCGACTTTGCTGTGGATGAT
Source organism: Pseudomonadota bacterium (assembly GCA_002747355.1). GTDB lineage: Bacteria > Myxococcota_A > Polyangia. The sequence continues at coordinate 9,612 of PDPC01000063.1, forward strand.
GAAGGTCCGGGTGACCTCGCCGACGGACCTCGCATCGACGTCGACCCCGACCTCAGAACGGACCTACCCCAACCGACATGCACCGACACTATCAAAAACGGTGCTGAGACCGACGTCGACTGCGGAGGTCCCTGTAGCCCATGTGGCCTGAACAAGACCTGCGAGGTGCTCTCCGACTGTGAGAGCCCTTTGCTCTGTGACACGACCGCGCAAACGTGCCGCCATCCCGAGACCTGCGCCGAGCTACACGCGGAGCGGCCCACGTTGCTTACGGGCAACTACATGGTCCAGCCTCTCACCACACAGCCAGCGGTCACGACGAAATGCGACATGAGCACGGACGGCGGTGGCTGGACGCTGATCATGCGCACGGTCTGGGATTGGAACGACACAAAGCAGCTGATGACGGGATGGGCGGGTTTTTACACGTCAGCCACCGGGGGGGTTAACGCTGGCTACCGAGTGCCTGGCATGTTGTGGCCCGAACTGAGCGTGCAGACCCAGCTCTTGGTTCGCATTCGAGTTCGCCTCGTTGATGGCTCATCGTGCCTGCCGCTTCTCTATTCGGCGACGGGTGTCAGCGTTTCAGCTGACCCGCTCCAGAAGACGCTCGAGATGAAAGGCTTCTCTGGCTTTCTCAAGAGCGCAGGCTTGTCGACGACCGACTCGGGACCCGACCAAGGTTGCCTCCAATACAGCGCAGTCCCCTGGTTCTATAACGAGTGTTGCTTGGTTTGCCCAAGCTTCGCTGGGTCTTACTGGAGTGTGGGACGGCCAACGGTTAGCGATGGGTTCGTAACGAAGGTCGACCTCAAAAGCGTCTGTGGGGACAAGACTGTTGAGATCGCCAACGGCTTCTATGGTGTCGAGGATATGGAGTGGTACCTCCGCTGACGCTCGCTGCTTGACAGCCCCTCGCCCCCATGTACACTCCCGCCTCTGAGAGAAGGCCCTCGTGGTGGGCTCAACGAAGCGTCCTCGCGGGTTGTGGGGCCGCCTGACCGACGGGGCAAGAGACAGGACGCGTCATGTATGCTGTCGTAAAGACGGGTGGAAAACAGTATCGCGTCGCCGAGGGCGACGTGGTCAAGGTCGAGAAGCTCGACGGCGAGCCGGGTCAGAGCGTAGAGTTCGACGAGGTGTTGCTGGTCAACACGGGATCCAACGTCGTCGTTGGCAAGCCGACGATCGCGGGCGCCAAGGTCGCCGCGGAGATCGTCGATCAGGATCGGGATCGCAAGATCTTGGTCTTCAAGTATAAGAGACGTAAGCGTTATCGCCGCAAGAGTGGCCACCGCCAGGCGTTCACGGCGCTGAAGATCACGGGGATCTCGTCCCCGGCTGCGGAGTAGATCGATGGCACATAAAAAAGGTCAGGGAAGCTCCCGCAACGGCCGCGACTCCAACCCGCAGTTTCGGGGCGTGAAGCGCTACTCCGGTCAGTTCGTGCGCGCGGGCAATATCATCGTTCGCCAGCTCGGGACGAAGTTCTACCCCGGCGCCAACGTCGGGATGGGGCGCGATTTCACGCTCTTCGCGCTCACCGATGGCACGGTGCGCTTCGAGACCTTCCAGAAGACGAAAAAGCGCGTGCTGGTGGATGCCTATGAAGCTCCGCAGGTCGACGACGCTGCGACTGCGACGGCCGAGGCTCCCGCCCCCGAAGCGTCCACCTAAGGCGAACGTGTCGGTCCCCGCCAATACCCATCGGATGGCGGGCGCCTCGCGGACGCAGGTCGCGCTGCGACGTTGAAAGACGGGCGTAGATCTCGCTGGCGGCTACCCCCCCTCCCATGCGCTTCATCGACGAAGTCGAGATTGACGTCAAGGCCGGCGACGGCGGCAACGGCTGCTCTTCGTTTCGCCGCGAGGCTCACGTGCCGCGAGGCGGCCCCAACGGCGGTGACGGCGGTCGCGGGGGAGACATTGTCGTCGAGGCGACACGCAACGTCTCGACATTGCTTGATCTTCGCTATCAACGCCGCTACAAGGCGGAGCGCGGCAAGCCGGGTCAGGGGCAGGATAAGCACGGCCGTCGCGGCGTCGACACGCTGATCGCCGTGCCCCGCGGGACGCTGGTGATCAACGCCGAGACAGGTGAGACGATCGCGGACCTCATCGAGGATGGTCAGCGCGTCGTGGCGGCGCAGGGGGGGGCCGGCGGTCGCGGTAACGCGCGCTTCTCCACGCCGACCAACCGCGCACCACGCGAGTTCGAAGAGGGGCAGCCAGGCGACGAGCTGACGCTGCGCCTCGAGCTGAAGCTGCTGGCCGAGGTCGGGCTGGTCGGCCTGCCGAGCGCTGGTAAATCCACACTAATATCGCGTGTATCGAAGGCGAAGCCCAAGATCGCGGACTACCACTTCACGACCCTCATCCCTAACCTCGGGATGGTGATGCTCCCGGGCTTCTCGAGCTCGGGCGAGGCGCGCAGCTTCGTGATGGCCGACATCCCAGGGCTGATCGAAGGCGCCGCCGACGGCGCTGGGCTCGGCCATCGCTTCCTCAAGCACGTCGAGCGCACGGCCGTGCTGGTGTACCTTCTCGACGATCGGCATTGGCAGATCGACGAGGGAGATCCCGCGGGAGATCTCCGCGTCCTCCACAGCGAGCTGGTCGCTTACTCCGAGGCGCTGGCGGCGAAGCCGAGCTTGGTGGTGCTGAACAAACGTGACGCGCTCGATCCCGAGCGCCAGCACGAGATCCTCGGCCAGCTCACTGAAGCGAGCGCAGAGCTGCTTGCAGACGCACCGCCTCCGCATGCAATCTCCGCTGTCACCGGCGATGGCCTCGAGCCCCTCCTCGACGCGATCTGGCCTGTGGTCGAGGCGGCCCGCAGCGCTCGCGAAATCGATCCCGACCATTCGAGCTAACTCCCCTCATCGATTGCAGAATCTGGCCGTGACCTGCCTTGACTGAGACCGCCCGAGCGTGGTATAGAGACCCGCCGACGTGTAGACGAGTGACTCATAGGACCGAGCTCTATCAGGCTGGCTTCGAGCAGACTGCTGAGCGGCGTGTCGGCCAACTGAGGAACACGACGTGTCCGCCTACCGTGAATGGCGGTATCTCAGCCGAATGAAATCGAGCACGCGCGCTACACACTGGGACATACTGACGTACACTTTGAGAAAAGCCGTTCTGTACCTGAGCCAATCGATTCGAGTGTCGATCGACCCTCGTCATCATGCCCTGACTACACAGGGGGAGCCCCGATGATGCGCAAGAGTTTGCTGACCACCCACTCGCTGACCTCGCTGCTCGTGCTCTCACTAGCGCTGGCCTTACCCAGCCTGGCCGTCGCCCAGGGGACGCCGGCGCCAAAGCCTGCTGCCGGCGACGCCAAAGCCGCTGGCGACGCCAAGGCTCCGGCTGGCGACGCCAAGGCTCCGGCTGGCGACGCCAAGGCTCCGGCTGGCGACGCCAAGGCTCCGGCTGGCGACGCCAAGGCCCCAGACGCCAAGGGCGCTGCTCCCGCCACGGCCTCAGACGCCAAGGGCGCCACTCCTGCCACGGCCGCTGCCGCGCCCGCCGACGATGGCAGCTCCCGCGTGCGCCTCAAGGCGCTCGAGCAGCGCGTCAACGAGCTCAAGGAGCGCATCTTCCGTTCGAAGGCGCGACTAAACCTGCTCAAAGAGACGGTGCTCCATGGCGTCATCGCCGGCTCGCGCGCGGTCATCCGCCACAAAAACGAGATGGGCAGCTCGTTCAAGATGACCAAGCTCTCCTACGCTGTCGACGGCGCCCAGATCTACTCCAGCTCCAACGAGACCAAGCTCAACGAGCAAAAAGAGTTCGACGTCTACAACGGCAGCATTGTCCCTGGCAGCCACACGATCAGCGTGGTGATGCAGTTCCGCGGCCACGGCTATGGCATCTTCACCTACCTCAAGGGCTATAAGTTCACAGTGCGCGCCTCCTACTCGTTTACCGCGACCGAGGGCCGTCAGAACCAGATCGTGGTGCGGGCCTACGAGCGTGGCAACGCCACCACCGAGCTGAAGGATCGCCCCGCGATCAAGTTCGTGCCGAGCATCTTCAAGGTCGGCACCAAGAGGGCCATCGGCGACGGCGGCTCGACGAAGAAGGGCGACCAATGAGCTCGCGACGCCGACTCGGCGCGGCGCTGGTGATCGTCGCGCTCGTCTGCGCAGGCGCGCCGAGCGCGGCTGGTCCGCCCAACCTGCGCAACGAGGTTTACGACATCGAGCAGCAGGCCAAGGGGTTGTCGATCCGCTTCTCGACGCGGGGTGGCGCCAAGCAGCAGCTCGCGGAGCATCGTCTGGTCGACGCGCAGGTGCTCTACAACCTCAAAGACTACAGCCGGGCAGCGATCCTGCTGCTCGACTATATCCGCAAATACCCCAACAGCCGCGGCTACGGAGAGGCCGTCTTCTACCTCGCCGACTCGCTCTTCCATAAGCGCGACTTCCTCAGCGCGCGGCGCTACTTCCGTGAGATCGTGCTGCGGATCAAGGGCCAGTACTATCAGCAGGCCCTGCAGCGGCTCGTCGAGCTCTCGCTGCGCCTCGGCGACACCACCGACGTCAAAAACTACCTCAATCTGCTGGCCAACATACCCCCGGGGCAGCTCAAGGCGAGCGTGCCCTACGTGATCGGCAAGTACTACTTCTTCGCCAAAAAGACCGACCTCGCGCTCAACACCTTTCGGCAGGTGCGCCGCACGAATCACTACTATGCGCAGGCGCAGTACTTCGTCGGCGCCTGCCTCGTGCGTAAGAAGCAATACCCCGCAGCAGTGAAGCTCTATCGCTCGCTGCTACGTGTCCCGCTCACCGATGACAAGAGCCGCCACGTTCGGGATCTTACCCACCTGGCCATCGGTCGCTTGCTCTACCAGGCCAACAAGACCTCGGAGGCGATCGACCAGTACCAGAAGGTCTCGCGTCGCTCGAAGGAGTTCGACGCCGCGCTCTACGAGATCGCCTGGGCCTACATCAAGGCCAAGGAGCTCCAGCGGTCGCTGCGTGCCCTCGACCTGCTCGTGCTGGCCCAGCCGGACAGCCCCTTCGTCCCCGAGGTGAAGGTGCTCCAGGGGAACATCCTGATCCGTCTCAAGCGCTGGGGGCGGGCCACCGACCTCTTCACCAAGACCCGCGACAAATTCGTCCCCGTGCACAAGCGGATGAAGCAGCTGATCGACGAGCAGAGCGATCCCAATGTCTTCTTCGACGTGCTGCTGGCCCGCAACCTCGGCCGCGGCTCCCTCGCCGTCACCGTCAACGTGCCTGACCTCGCCGTGCGCTGGGTCAAAGAGAGGCCAGACGTCAAGCGGGCGATGAACCTCGTCAAGGACATGCGCGATGTGCGTGAGAGCATCGACGAGTCGAAGAAGCTGATCACGCGCCTCGAGCGCACCGTGAACTCGCCAGCGAAGATCCGCATCTTCCCCGACTTCGCCACCGCCGCGCGCCAGGCCGTACAGGTCGAAAACCGGCTGACCAAGGCGCGCCACCGCATCCTCGAGCGGGAGCAAGAGCTCATCTCCGGCGTCGCCAACGACCAGCAGAAGGCACAGCTCGCCGCGCTTCGGGGCAGGCGCGCTGGCCTCGAGAGCTCGGTGGCCAAGCTGCCCGAGACGCAACGAGAGTTCCAAACGCGGACCAAGAAGCAGGTCGGTCGGATCCAGCAGCTCGAAAAGAAGGTCTCCAAGCTCGAGGTCGTCGTCCAGAGCCTCAAGGCCGAGCTGATCGCCGCCGAGAAGTACTTCGCCGACACCGCTGGGGGCAAGACCGCGGGAGCTCGCAAGAGCTTCGCCGAGGAGGCGTCGGCGATGCGTCGCGAGATCAAGGCGCTGGACGCCCAGGTCGACAACCTCAAGGGGCTGCTCGAGCAGGCCCGGCGTACCGCCGGCGTTGGCGGGGCCGAAGAGGTCGCCGAGCGTAACACGAAGAAGCAGTACAAGCAGCTCGCCGAGAGCGAGCAGGCGATGCTCGAGGCGCTTCGCTCGGGCCTCTCCGGTCGCGCGGCGCGAGAGTTCGACGAGCTCGCTCGGCTGATGAGCCGTTGCAAGCAGATCGATGGCATCCTCGCGGTCTTCAACGCCAAGCTCGAAAAGGGCGTCGAGGGCAAGCTCTCGGCGATTCGCCTGGTGATCGCCGAGGAGAAGGCCCGCGTGGCCAAGTACGATGTCGAGGCCACCGAGTACAAGTCACGCACCGACCGTGTGGCTGGCGCGATCACCTACAAGGGCTTCAAGGCCGTCTCTCAGCGGTTCTACGAGATCGTCGTGCGTTCCGACGTCGGCGTGATCGACGTGGCGTGGGCCCTGAAGGATGCCAAGAGCAAAGAGGTCTCGGCGCTCGTGCGTCAAAGCAAGCGGGATCTGAAGCTGCTCGACGACGAGTTCAAGGAAGTCCTGAAGGACGACAAGAAGAAGTAGCTCTATTAAAGCGGCGGGACGTGCCGTCGATGCGACGAAGCGGGGGCGCTTTGCCCCGAGCGAAGAGGGCAACCTCGATGAAGACACCACCGATCAGGCTCGCCGCGACCGCGTCGGGCGTGCTGCTCTCTGGCTTGCTGGCCTTCGCGTTGCCAGCGCAGGCCGGCCCCTACACGCCTCAAGAGATCGCCGAGCTGAACAAGATGTCGGCCGATCTCAAGCGCTTCTCCCACGCAGCGACGAGCTACAAGCGCACGGTCAACAGCATCGTCCGGCGCACCTTCGAGGCGCGCCGCGCCAAGGTGCAAAAGAAGTACGAGGGCAAGATCAAAAAGGAGGAGGTGGAGGAGCGCACGCGCCGTATCGCCGCGATCACGCTCTTCGAGGACTTCCTCCGTCGCTACCCCAACGACCACCGCTGGACCCCAGACGTCCTCTTTCGCCTCGCTGAGCTCTACTTCGAGAAGTCGAAAGACTCCTTCCTCCTCGCCTCCGACAAGTACATGGCGGACCTGAAGAAGTTCGACAACAAGGAGCTCCCGGAGGCGCCGACGCCGCCAAAGCATGACTACACCCAGACCGTCACGCTCTATCGCCGGCTGATGCGCGACTTCCCAAGCTACCGTCAGATCGAGGGCGCCTATTACCTGCTCGGCTTCTGCCTCTCGGAGATGGATAAGCGCGAGGAGGGCAACCAGTCCTACCTGGCGCTGGTGTGCAAGAACGAATACAAGCCGCCGGTGACCGACGCCGACGTGGTCGTCAAAGCTGGTGGCACGCCGATCGTCGACGGCAAGCCGCAGTATGCCCTCGAGGCCTATAAGAACTGCGTGCCCTTGAAGGCCAAGAGCCGCTTCAACCCCGACGCGTGGATTCGTGTCGGCGAGTACCACTTCGACGAGAACCAGCTCGGCAAGGCGATCGCCGCCTACAAGAAGGTCCTCGAGATGGGCCCAAAGAAGAACGACTACTACGACGAGGCGCTCTACAAGCTGGCCTGGACCTACTACCGAGCTGACATGTTCACGCTGGCGATCCAGCACTTCGACAAGCTCGTGGTCTGGGCCGATGGCGAGGTCAAGCGCACCGGCAAGGCCAGCTCTACGATGCGCCCGGAGTCGATTCAGTACCTCGCGGTGAGCTTCGCCGAAGAGGACTGGGACGGTGACCAGCAGCCCGACGGTATCAGCGGCCTCCAGCGGGCCGAGAAGTTCTACACCGGCCGCGAGAAGGAGAAGCACGTCTACGAGGTCTACCGACGCCTGGCTGATATCTACTTCGACACCACCAAGTACGACCAGGCGGTCGAGGTCTACCAGCTGATCCTCAAGCGCTTCCCCTACCGGGCAGACAACCCCGACATCCAAGACCGGATCATCACCGCCCTCGAGCGCCAGCGCTCCTTCGAGAAGGCGATGGGCGAGCGCGAGAACTTCTCCAAGCTCTTCGGCAAGGGCTCCGAGTGGGAGAAGCGCAACCAGAACAACCCGAAGGCGCTGAAGAAGGCTCGCGAGTACGACGAGCAGGCGCTGATCCAGGCGGCGGTGTTTCACCACAACGCGGGTCGCGAGCTGCGCAAGAAGATGCTCGTGACCCAAAAGACCGCGCTCAAGCTCTCGCTGGCCAAGCGCGCCAAGCAGGAGTACATGATCGCGGCCAAGGCCTACGAGCGCTACCTCGAGCGCTTCCCCAACACCAAAAACAGCTACGAGCTGCGGATGGGCTACGCCAACTGCCTCTACTTCTCCTCGCGCTATCTCGAGGCGGCGACGGCCTACGAGGGCGTGCGCGACTCGAACCTCGACGATCGCTATCGCCAGGAGGCGGCGCTCTCCGCGATCAAGGCGTATGAGGCGTTCATCGACGGACAAATCGCCGAAGGCAAGCTGGTCAAGCCGAAGCTGCCCACCGCCAAGCTGAAAGCCCCAACCAAGAAGCCGATACCCGAGATCTACCGCAAGCTGCAGAAGGCCTTCGACTACTATGTCAAGCGGCTGCCCAAGAGCCCCGACGCGCCACGGATGGCCTACAAGGCCGGCGAGATCGCGTATCGCCACATCCACTTCGATGAGGCGCGCAAGCGCCTCGGCGCCGTATACAAAAACTATTGCAAGAGCGCGGTCGCGATCAACTCGGCGCAGGCGATCCTGGTGACCTACCAGACCGAGAAGCAGCGCAACCTCGACAAGATGGAGGAGTGGGCCAAGAAGCTCTCTTCGGGGAAGTGTGGGGGCGGATCGGCGAAGAAGCACGCTGGTGGCGCTCAGAAGCTCCTCGAGGGCATCCGCTTCGTACGCGCTCAGAACAACTTCAACAAGGCCGAGAAGCTCTACAAGGCGGGCAAGAAGCGCGAGGCGGCGCCGTTCTACGACAAGGCCGCCGTGGCCTATCTGGCGCTCGTCAAAGACAAGCCAGCGTCGGATGACGCCGACAAGGCGCTCTTCAACGCTGCCGTCGCCTTCGAGAAGTCGATGCGCTTCGACTCGGCGACCAAGACCTACGAGCGCGTTTACCAGGAGTACCCCAAGAGCAAGCTCGCCGGCGAGGCGGTCTGGCTCTCGGCGGAAAACCACAAAAAGTTCTTCCAGTTCGACAAGGCGGTGAAGTCGTATCTGATCTTGGCCGACCTGCCGCGCTTCGCAAACAACGAGCACCGCAACGACTCGATCTATAACGCTGCGAACATTCTCGAGTACGACCAGGACTACAAGCGCGCGGCGAAGCTCTTTCTGCGCTACGCCGACCAGCCAAAGGTCAAGCGCGAGGACGCGGCCGAGGCCTACTTCCGCGCCGCGCAGATCTATGAGCGCCAGGGCAACTTTCGTCAGATGGTCAGGCTGATGCGCGACTTCCCGAACAAGTACGGCTCGGTGAAGGGGCAGAAGCCGCGCGCCGTGGAGGCGCTGTTTCGCGTCGCCAAGGGCGCAGACAAGCGCAAGATGTGGAACACGGCGAAGAAGTATTACCAACAGACCGTGCAGGAGTTCTCGATCCGCCGCCAGCCTCCAGGTGGAGCTGCCGCCTCCTTTGCTGCCGAGTCACAGTTTCGTTTGCTTGAAAAAGACCTCGAGACGTTCCTCACGCGGAGCTGCAAGAAGCTCCCGCTGAAGACGCTCGCGCGCTGTGAGAAGTCGATCGGTAGAGAGGCTGTCAAGCTCAAGACCGAGTACAGCAAGATCCTCGGCACGTACCAACGCGCCAAGTGGAGCCTCGCGGCGATGTATCGCTTCGGTTCGATCTATGAGCACTTCGCGAAGGTGGTCAACGAGGGTTACCGCACCACACCCGTGCCGCGGAAGGTCAAGCGGCTCGGCCAAGACGCCGTCGACATCTATCAGGACCAGGTCGCGCAGGCGCTGAACAAGAAGGTCACGCCGCTCGAAGAGGAGGCCAAGAAGCTCTACAAAGACTGCATCACTCGGGCCCGCAAGCTCGGTATCTCGAACAAATACACCGAGGAAGCGGAGCAGCGGCTCAACGCGATCGATCCCGCAAACTTCAAGCCACTGAAGCGCGCCAAGGTCGAGACGGCGATCGAGTAGGAGACGGATGATGACGACGCTTCACCGCACATCACTCCCATTGCTCAGCATCGCCCTCGCCTCATCGTTGGCGATCGGTTGTGCGAGCGACGACAAGAAGAAAGAGACCACCACACCAAAGAAGCTGATGCAGCGGCGATCAGATGGTGCTGGTGGTGGAGGCGACGCCAAGAAAGCCGAGGCCAAGAAGGTCGATGAGGGCAAGGTCGATGAGGGCAAGGTGAAGAACGCCTCCTCGCCCAAGCCCGCTGACAAGCCCAAGCCCAGGCCGGTGGCCGACCCTGCCCCCGCGGTCCCCGCGACCCCCGACCCCTTCGGCAAGCGCCCAGAGCCGCGGTCCGAGGTCACGGAGGCGGTGGCCCTCGTACGTCGCGGTCGATACCTCGACGCGATCCGCAAAGCCAAAGCCGCCCTCAAAAAGAGCGAAAAGTACACGCCCGCGATGGAGATCCTCGCCCGCGCCTACTTTCATCTTGGCAAATACGAGTTCGCAAACGGGATCTGCAAGACCGCCATCGATCTCAACCCCCAGGCTGGAAAGTGCTATAATATCAAGGGTTTCATATCGCTGAAGCGCAAGAACGACCCCGACGCGATCAAGGCCTTCAAGAAGGCCACCGAGGTCGAGCCGCGCCTCGGCGCGGCCTGGCTCAACCTCAGCGCCCAATACCTCAAGGTCAAAAACTACCCAGAGGCGCTGCCGGCAGCGAAGAAAGCCGCGGAGCTGATGCCCCAGCGAGCAGAGGCGCACCTCAACTACGGCGCGGCGCTGCGAGGCACCAAGAAGAACAACGAAGCGCTCGTCGAGTTCACGAAGGCGCTGAAGCTCCGCGCCAACTACGGCGCGGCGCTCTTCAACCTCGGCATCCTCTACCTCGACGCCGAGACGTTCGCCGGGATGGACAAGCTCGCCCAGCTGGCCAAGGCCGAGGGCTATCTCAACAAGTACAAGGCTTCGTTGACCAAGGTCGCCAAAGACGATCCGGTCAACACCTACCTCGAGGCTGTGGCCAAAGAGCGCAAGCGCGAGCAGCGTCGGATCAAGCGCGCGAAGCGCCGCGCCGCCCGCGCCGCCCGTCGTGCCGCCCGCGCCGCCGCGAAGAAGGCCAAAGAGGCCGCGAAGAAGAAGGACAAATGACGATGACCAAGCGACTGATCCGAACTCTCATCGTCGGCGCCCTCGCCTTTCCGCTGGTCTCGGGTGCTGGCGACGCTGAGGCCCAGGGCAAGGACAAAAAGGACGGCAAGGACAGCAAGACCGCTGCCCCGAAGGTCACGGTCAAGCGCGGCAAAGGCGGCAAGAAGATCTTCCGCATCGACACCGGCTTCGTGATCGAAGGCCGGATCCAAAAGCCCAACGCCTTCTATTTCCTCGAGCGCGCGCAGATCAACTACAACTGGCTCAAGCTGAAAAAGGACTTCGTCCCCCGCATCCTCGAGGCGACCAAGCGCGATCCATTTTAGCTAGAGCGCTGACCCGCTTACCTCCCGTCGCCGCGCTGGTCTGCGCTCTAGGGCGCTCTCGGCTCGTCAAGTTTGCGACGTCCTGCGACGTCGTGAATCCTTGCAAAGCCAAGCACATTCAGTATGTTCATGAATGCACTGAAGGTTTCCGGTAACCAACGCGGTTAGGGGTTAACCTTGAGCAACCCCAATCGAGGCAGGTCATGGCAAGACAGCGTCCTGATGGCACAGCACCTCTCGTAGGTACCAACGCCACGAGCAAAGAGAGAGATGCCAGAGCTGCGTTCTTCAAGTTGTTTCGTGACTGCCCAATCCCTGCTGAAGAGCAGCTGATGAATCTTGGGTTGTTTCTCAAGCGTCAGGACCTATCGCGGCTGCTCTTCTTTCACGATCTCTATCAGAAGATCATCAACGTCCACGGCGTGATCATCGAGTTCGGTGTGCGTTGGGGACAGACCCTCGCTCTGATGCAGTCATTTCGAGGGATTTACGAGCCCTACAACTACAACCGCAAGATCATAGGTTTTGATACCTTCTCCGGCTTCCCAGGGGTCTCGGAGCAGGATGGCGCGGCCGCAGTCGTCACCGAGGGCGCCTACAGTGTAACCGACGGCTACGAGAATTACCTCGCGCAGGTGCTCGACTACCACGAGCAGCAGAGCCCCATCTCGCACCTCAAGAAGTATGAGTTGGTGGTGGGTGATGCTACCGTGGAGTTACCACGCTATCTTGAGGAGCATCCGGAGACGGTTGTCGCGTTGGCCTACTTTGACCTTGATCTCTATGAGCCAACGCGCGCGTGTTTGGAGGCCCTGAAGCCGCACTTGACGAGGGGAACGGTGCTTGGCTTCGACGAGCTCAATTTCCCGAGCTTCCCGGGAGAGACGATTGCCCTCCGCGAGGTCCTCGGGCTGGATCGCTACGCGATTCAGCGCTCGCCGCATTTGCCCGTGTCGTCTTACCTCGTCGTCGAGTAGGCCTGATGCACGTCCTGCGTGAACAGCGAGAGGGGGGCGACCTCAAGCGGCTGCGTGAAGCCTGGCGCGCTCGAGAGACCTTCGCGCTCTTACCCGCAAAGATGGAGGTATCGCCGGTATGGCTCGAGGAGGCGCTAGCGCGGCTCCCGGAGCCCCTTCGTGAGGAGCACTTCCTGTTGCTGACCTCCGGCACCACTGGGCAGCCGAAGCTCGTTATCGGTGCTAAGGAGCGCGCCGAAGCCCTTGCCGCGCTCCTACATGAGGTACAAGACGGCGACGCCGCTGCGACCGCAACGTTAGCCTTGCCTATCAGCTATTGCTACGCGCTGGTCAACCAGTTCGTCTGGGGCGAGATCACTGGGCGCCCAGTCGTTGAGACCCGTGGCTTCGCCGATCCCCAGAGTCTCGCAGAAGCCTTAGAGAGAGGCGAAGACACGATGCTCTGCCTCGTCGGTGCGCAGCTACCGCTGCTGTGGCGCTTCTTCTCGGGGCGCGTTTTCGAGCGGGTTGTGCGGCTGCATTTTGCCGGTGGGCGCTTTCCTCAGGAGCGCCTCGCGGAGCTACTGGAGACCTTCCCGCGCGCGGCTATCTACAATAACTATGGCTGCGCCGAGGCCATGCCACGGCTGACGGTTCGTAGGGCAGAGGACTCGAACAGCTGGAGCAACGTTGGCAAGCCACTGCCTGGCATCGAGCTGCGTGTTGGCTCAGCACAGCAGCTGACCTTCAGAAGTCGCTACGGCGCCGTCGCGATCGATGAGGGCAAGGCGCTGCAGATGATCGACGCCGAGACCTGGGTCGCCACCGGCGATCTCGCGCAGGCCAGCGACGATGGGTCCTTTTCCCTGCTCGGGCGTGCCTCTGAGGTCTTCAAGCGGCACGGGGAGAAGGTCTCGACGTCACGAGTGCTGTCGACGGTTGCGGAGGTCTGGTCCCGACAGGCGGTGGCCTTCCGGCAGGCTGATCGTAATGGGGAGGAGGGATACGTGCTCGTGCTATGCCCCGAGCCGGACAAAGCGCAGCTGCGCACCATCTTGCGCCAACTACGCGACTATCATCCGAGGGCGCATTGGCCGCTGAGTGTGGAGGCAGTGACCGAGGTTCCGCTGCTGAGCAATGGCAAGGTCGACCCTCGTGCGTTAGCAGGCTCAAAGAACAAAAAGCAGCTCTGGCGGCAGAGGATTTGACGGTGAACAACGCTGAGAAGCTGAAAGAACTCGTGTTGGACGTGTTGCTGATCGACGATGACCAGTACCACGTCGACCTCAACCGCGCTGACGTGTCAACCTGGGACTCGCTAGGCGTCGTCGCGCTGGCTGTAGGGGTTCATGAGACATTCGACCACCACATGACTCCAGATGAGGCGGTCGCCGTTCAGTCCGTGCGCGACATCGTGAGCTATCTTGAGTCGAAGGGGCTGACGTTTGAGGAGAGCTGAGCGTATCAGCTGGGAAGA
>PDPC01000119.1 GCA_002747355.1 Pseudomonadota bacterium
ACGGCGTAGGAGCGAGGAGGGCGCCTGCTGGTAGCAAGCAACCGACGAGCAACAACCGCCGTGATTTCGCAGACCAGCGCAGCGACGGGAGGTAAGTTGCTCAGCGCTCTAGGTCAGCGCGCCTCCGCGAGGATCGCAGAAGAGAAGAGCCCGGCGAGCACCCTGTCGAGCTCTTTGGCGTCCCTGGCCTCGTAGATCTTGGGCAGGAAGAGCCCGAGCGGCCTGAACACACCCATCGAGACGTCGAAGGCGACGAAGTGGACGTGAGGGAAACGATCCTTGGGCAGCAGGTTGAACGCGCGCAGCACGGTCAGCGGTGAGACGCCGCGGGAGTTCTGCCCATCGGTGATGACGATGATGTGCTGACGCCTCAAGCCGCCGGCGAGCAGCTGCGCGCGGGCCGCGACCATACCTCGACCAATAGCGGTGGCTTTGCGGACCTTCAGCTTCTTCAGCGGCGGAAACGAGGCGTCGACCTTACGCAGGGGCAGCGCCGTCTGCACATCATTGGAGAAGGTCAAGACCGAGGCGTAGATTGGCGCCTCGCCAGCCTTCTCCGAGACGCGCCTTAGCCGCTCGAGGGCCGCGTTGGCGGCCCTCCACGCGCCAACGATCTTATCTTCCCCGCCGCTGTCGCCATGCGCTGGTCGAGCCATGCTGCCCGAGACGTCGATCACGATGGAGACGCCGACCGCCGCCGCCTTCGCCGCCGGGCTGGATTCGCCCGTTCTAGCCTTGAAGGATCGCTCCAATGTAGAGAGCATCCGCTGTAGCTCGCCGGCGTCGCCACCAGCCCACTCGCAGAGCAGCGACTCGGTCGTGGCGGTCCAGCCCGCGCGGTGCTCGGCGGGAAGCTCGGCGGCGAGGGCCAAGACCCTGGCCTTCTGCGCTGGCGTCAACGCCAGCGGCGCTGCGGCTATGGCGCCTCCTCCGAGGCCCGTGACGGCGAGGGTCAGGGCAGCAGCGGCAAACAGTTCGCAAAGACGAGACACGAATCCTCTCCCGCGTGTTTCTCTGCTCAGAAGAGCGTGAGCAAGGCGCCCGACGAGAGCAGCGTGATTGCCGTCAGCATGCAGGCGATGGAGAACGCGCTGGGCTCCCAGCGCGAGGTCCAACGCGTCAGCACAGCAGCGACCCTCGTCAGCCGCATCGCTACAGTGTAGCCTCCCGGCCGCCCGACGAAAACAGCGTGGGCGAGGATCTGCACCACATCGTCGGCCGTCACGCCCGCGCCTCATCCCGCCAGGCGAATACCGATCGCGCTGGTCTACTCCTCGTGACGAACGACACGCCTCTCCACGATCAGGCACCGGAGAACTGGACGTCGCCGAAGCGCAAGCTAGGCAGGCGCCATGCGCTGTCGGCATAGGCGTCAGCCGCGACGGCCTCGAGACGACGCCAGAGCTCGCAGGTGTTACCTGTGATGTTCATCTCGCCCACCGGCTGCGTGAGCTTCCCGCTGTCGATGCGCTGGCCGACGATGCCAAAGCTGAAGTCGCCCGTCGCCGGGTTGGCGTTGCCGCCGAGGAAGCTCGTGACGAGCACGCCACGCTGGACCGGCGCGAGCAGCGCCATGAGGTCACCCTCGCCGCCCTCGAGCGTCAGGTTCGAGGTGCCGGCGCCGGTGGGCTGCAGGTCGAGCTTCCGCCCATAGTAGACGTCGATCAGGTACTCGCGGAGCACGCCGGCCTCGATGATCGACCGCCGACGTGCGGCCAGGCCGTCGCCATCGTAGGTGCGCGAGCCGAGACCGCCGCGGATGAAGGGATCGTCGACGACATTGAGCAGGGGCGAGGCGATCGACTCGCCAAGCTTGCCCTCGAGGCAGGAGCGTTTCTGCTGCAGCGAGCTTCCCGAGAGGGGCGCCAGCAGCGCGCCGAGCAGCCGTGACGCGGCCCGGTTTTCGACCACCAGGGCCATCCGTCCGCTCTCGATCTTGCGTGCGCCGACGCGCCCCAAGGCGCGTCGGCAGGCCTCCTGCCCAACCTCCGCTACGTCTGGGAGATCGGCGCGCCGACAGCGGGCGGCCCAGGCGTGGTCCGAGGGGCGGCGCTCGCCCTCGCCGCGTACGGTCACCGACGAACCGAGAGAAAAGACGGTGCTCGAGCGCGCGCCGCGAAAGCCGTTGGAGTGGAGCTGCAAGCTCGCCGAGCGCTGGGTGACCACCCCGGTCGCGACGGAGACCAGCTCCGGTCGCGACCCGCCCCCCGCTCTGTCTGCCGCACGCTCCTGCTGCGCCGCTGCTTCGAGCCGCTCGAGCAGCTCGAGGCGCTGGTCCATGGTCATCACCTCATAGTCGGGGTCGCGAAGCTCGAGGTCGGCACACTCCGCCGGCCCGTAGAGCGCGGGGTCGGCGAGCCCACGAAAGGGGTCTTTGTGGAGGTGCCTGGTCATCGCCAGCGCCTCGTCGACAAAGCGCTCGAGGGCTGGGCGCTGCAGCACGCTGGTGGCGTGGGTCGAGAAGCGCTTGTCGGCGAAGAGCGCGAGGCTGAGGCCGCGGGACGTCGACGCGCGCAGCCGCTCGATCTTCCCCTGGCGCCGGCGCGCCTCGACGAACTGACTGCGGCCGACAGAGAGCGCGACCTCGTCGGCGCCCCCGTCGAGGGCCCTGCGCACCACCGCGTTGGCCAGCTCCTCGAGCTCGCCACCGATCTCCCGTGTTGGCGTCTCGCTCATCGCCCCACCCCACCGACGGTGATCGCCGAGACCTTCACGGTCGGCATCCCATGAGACACGGGCACGCTCTGCCCCTCCTTGCCACAGGTCCAGCCGCCGGTGTCGAGCACCAGATCGTCGGCGACCATCTCCACGGCGCGCAGCACCTCGGGGCCGTTACCGATCAGGTTGACGTCCTTGATCGGCGCCGTGAGCTTGCCATCTTCAATCAGGTAGCCGGTCTTGATGTAGAAGGTGAAGTCCCCCGCGCCGATCTGGACCTGGCCGTTGGAGAAGGACTCGGCGTAGATGCCCTTGTTCACCGAGCGGAGGATCTCCTCGCGCCCATGGGCCCCGGCCTCGAGGAAGGTCGTGCGCATCCGCGGCAGCACCGGATGGCGAAACGACTGCCGCCGCCCGTTGCCCGTTGGTGCCACCCCGTAGTGCTTGGCGCTCAACCGATCATGGATGTAGCTGACCAGCTTACCGCCCTCGACCAGCGTCGTGCGCTGCGCGGCGACGCCCTCGTCGTCGACGTTGATCGATCCCCGCAGGTTGGGCTGCGTGCCGTCGTCGACGATCGAGACGAAGGGCGCCGCGATGGACTCGCCCAGCGCGTCGGCGTAGATCGAGGTGCCCTTGCGGTTGAAGTCGGCCTCCATGCCGTGACCGATCGCCTCGTGGAGCAAGATCCCCGACGCTCCGGCGCCGAGGACCACGGGCATCTCGCCAGCGGCCGGCTGCACGGCCTCGAGCAGCCGCGAGGCCCGCGCCACGGCCTCGTCGACCAGCTCGTCGAGACGCGCCTCCTCGAAGGCCTCGCGACCCCAGCGGCCGCCGAAGGAGTGCGAGGCCTCCTCGCGGCGATCACCCTGCTGCATCACGACAGCGCAAGAGATCACGCTCATGGGCTGCAGGTCGTAGCGCTTTCGCCCCTCGCCGTCGACGATCAGCACCTCGGTCTCCGCGTCGGCGAGGCGAGCGCGGACCTTCTGCACCCGACCGTCGTTCGCGAAGGCCCGCTTGTCGAGGCGCTCCAGCAACGAAACACGAGCGTCGGTGGTGACGTCGCGCCAGGGCGTCGTGATCGGATAACGCGTGGCTCCAAGCTCGCGCCGCGAGATCTGCGCTGGTCCACGACCTGCTTCACCTCCTCCGCTCCGCGCGATCGCCGCAGCGACACGAGCCGCCTCGAGCATCGCCGCCTCGTCGAGCTCTTCGCAGAAGGCGTATCCGCAGGCGTCACCGGCGAGCACACGCACGCCAACGCCCAGATCCTCGCTGCGCGAGGCGCGGTTGATCCCCTGGTCTTCGAGACCCAGTGATTGGGCCGTGCGTTGCTGAAAGAACAGGTCGGCGTAGTCGCCACCCGTGGCCAAGGCCTCGTCGAGCAGGCGCTGGTAGAGCTCGTCGTAGAGGCCGTGTCGCCGCTCGAAGGCGCCGCAGGGATCGTCTGTTGCCATAGGCTCGTAGGTTAGCCTCCGGACGCTGGCCTGTCGATCCGACGCGACGAGCTATGCGACGAGCCGGCCGACGAGATCCCTCGACCCACGCCAGATCTCCGCCAGGAGCCCGCCAACCAACCCCCAACCTCGGATGCTGCTATAGAGCACCCTTACAGATTCCTCCCGTCGTCGGGTACAGCGCTGCCGGCCGCTTTCTAGAGCGCTGACCAGCTTACCGGACCGAGCTGCGCGAAGGATGCGAAATCACGGCGTAGGAGCGAGAAGGGCGCCTGCTGGTAGCAAGCAACCGACGAGCGACAACCGCTG
>PDPC01000064.1 GCA_002747355.1 Pseudomonadota bacterium
TGCTACCAGCAGGCGCCCTCCTCGCTCCTACGCCGTGATTCCGCATCCTTCGCGCAGCTCGGTCCGGTAAGCTGATCAGCGCTCTAGAAAGCGGCCGGCGGGAGGAATGGGTAGGGTGTTTTTGAGGTACGGCAAGCGTTCTGAGGCTTAGAAAGCGGCCGGCAGCGCGGTGCTCGGCGACGGGAGGAATGTGTGGGGGTGCTCTTAGAGCCAGCGCGCGTTGAAGCGGGCCGCTTACTCGGAGAGGCGGAAGGGGTAAGTGATGCTCGGCTCTTTGCCCGTGAACTTCGGGAAGCGGGCGCCCTTGACGGCCTTCTTCACGCAGGCGCCGGTGTCGGTACCGAAGAACTTGCCGCGGATCTTGATGTCCTTGGGCTTGCCGTCGCGGGTGATCGTCATCTTGACGCGGGCGGTACCCTCGACCTGGTACTTGTCGTAGCAGGCGCCGACCCGCGAGTTGAGCTTGCGCATCGACGCGCGGATCTGGTTCATCGAGAGCGTGGTTGGCCCCTTGGGCGCGGCGGCCTTGGGCGCGACCTTCTTCTTCGAGGCCGAGCCGCCGAGGGCGCTGTCGAGCAGCGAGTCGAGGTCGCCCTTCTTCTTACCCGCGGTCTTGGCTGCCTTGCCCTTACCAAGTGCCACCTTCTTTTGGGGCTCCGCGGTGGCGAGCTTCTTGGCGACCTTCGCCGGCGCGACCTTGGCGCCTGCGGCGCGCTTCCGAGGACGGCGCTTGCCCTTGGCTGCGACCTTCTTGTCGTCCTTGTCCGCGATGCTAGGCTTGGCGCGATCGTCGGCCTTGGCCCGATCCCCGGTCGCGGCGCCACCATCGCCGACCTTCTTGGCCGAGGCGAGCATCATGGCGTCGGATGACGGCGCACCCGTCGTCCCAGGTGTGCCCGTCGTCCCAGGCGTCCCAGTTGTCTCAGGCGTCCCAGTTGTCTCAGGCGTCCCAGTTGTCTCAGGCGTGCCAGTTGTCTCAGGCGTGCCCATCGTGCCAGGCTTGGTCGCGGTTGGCGATGAGGGGCCACCGGCAGACAGGGTAGGCTGAATCGTATTCCGCGGGGGGGGGGGCTGCTTCATCGACTTCTTGTAGATCAAGAAGCCTCCCACGCCGATCGCCGCAGCGAGCACGAAGGCCACAGGCCAGCGATAGGCGCCTGCTGGCTCTGGTGGTGGTGGCGGCGCTGGGGCTGCGGTGGGCTCCTGGGACGACACGGCCATCACCCCGGTGGTGCGCTTGGTGCGCTTGGGCTCTGGGATGCGCAGGGCTTCGAGCGCTGGTGACGACTTGAAGAAGACCTCGTCTTCGTCGCCTGCCCCCTTCTTGCTCGCGGCCGCGCCGCCGCGCGTCACGGCCTCCTTGGCTGCCGCGCCGTCCGCGACCTTCCCGTCGCTCTCACCGTCGAGGCCTTCCTCGATCTTCTCCTCGACGGACGCCAAAAAGGAGTCGAAATATCCTTCCGGCGGGACGGGTTCGTAGTGGCTCTTCAACAGCATGTCCAATGCTCCCTGGTCTTGCTCATCGAGCGCCGTCTGAGCGCCGCCGTTATGCTGCTCGTGATCAGCGGGCATCGGCGGCTCCTCGCGCTCGTTCCGAAGGGCTGTCTTCTTCCCTTCGCGGTTCGTCGCTCAAATAGCGGGCAAGGCGCTCGCGGAGCTTGCGCCGGGCCTCGTGTACTCGCCAGGCCACCGTGCCCTCGGAACAGTCCAAGATCGTCGCCGCGTCGCCATAAGAGAGGCCATCGAAGATGACCAACACACAGGTGACACGTAGGGTTTCGGAGAGCTCATCCATCGCCGCCGCGATATCGGCGACCATCCGCTTGAGCTCGAGGTTATGCCGCGGATCTGCCGCGGCTTGTTTCGCCAGGTGTTCGGGGAGCGGGAGGTTCTCGAGATGCTCGGCGTCGAAGCGCACCTGCGGGCGACGTTTGCGCCCTCGCAAGTGGTTGAGCGACACGTTGACGACAATGCGATAAAGCCAGGTGAAGAAGCTCGAGCGGACGTCGAAGGACGGCAGCCCTCGATAGGCCCGGACGAACGCTTCTTGTGACACATCGTCGGCATCTTGATGGTTCCCTAGCATCCGGTAAGCGGTGCGATAGACACGCTGCTGATAGTGGCGGACCAGCTGCCCGAAAGCCTTGCGATCCCCACGGCGGGCGAGCTCCACCGCTGCCCGGATGTCCTCAGTCATGGCCTCCTACTATAGGTGCGGCCTGCGGGTAGGACAAATGCTTTCAGGGCTTTCTTGGGTGACGACGACGAATTCCGCGAATTCGCAAAAGCGCAATCGTGAGAGCAACTTAGACGTCAGCGTCGGCGAGCGGCGGATCCTCACCGCGGAGCACCTGGAGCTTGGCCATCGCGCGAGCCGCGCGGCGCTCGAGGCGCGCGGCGAGGGCGAGCCGGCGCGCGCGGGCGCTGCGATCAGCGGCGGCGTTAGCCCCGCTCTCGACCCCGACCAGCTCGTCTGTGCAGCGATCCGCGTCGGTGATCGCCGAGGTCAGGTCGTCAGCGAAGGCCTGGCGCAGCCGTCGCCCCCGAGCCGCCGAGCCGCCAGCGGTCAGCGCGGCAACGTCGACCAGGCAGAGGTCGAGCAGCCGCTCGATCAACGCCAAGACGCGGGTCTCGAGCGCCACCTGGCGAGCGGCGTCGACGACCTCGGCACGCAGCGGCTCGAGCGCCTCGGAGCGCGGCATGATCGTGTTTCCGCTAGGCCCCCGACTCACCAGAGCCAGAGCCTTCGGTCAGCCGCGAACCACCATCCATCTTCGCCTTCAGCGCGGCGAGCTCGTCCTCGATCTTCGGGTTGCGATCCGCGTCACCCTCGAGGGCGCGAAACCTCGCCTCGGTCGCCGCATCGCGACCGTCCATCGAGGCCGTGATCTCCTGCATCTCCTCCATCGCCTCGATCCGCCCCTCGAGGGCGTCAAACTTGGAGAAGGCCTCGCCGCCGCTCAGCCCGCCGGCGTGGCCTTGCTTGGCCGCCTTGGCGCGCTGCTTTAGCGTCTCCTTCCGCGCCTGGACGTCCTTGAGCCGCGCCTCGAGCTGCTTGAGCGAAGACTTCAGCTCGTCGACATAGCTCGCCTGCTGCGCCGCCAACGTCCGCGCCTGCTCGAGGTCTTGGTCGGCTGTCATCTTTCGCGCCAACGCCTCGCGAGCGAGGGCGTCATCGCCGGCACGCACCGCCTGCTCGGCCCGCTGCTGCCAGCGCTCTGCCTCGCGACCGCACTCGCCGACGTGCTTCTCGGCGCGCTTCGAGTCGGCGGTCGCGCTGACCACCTCCTCTTTCGCTTGCTGAAGCCCCTGCTCCATCTCGACGATCAGGTACTCGACCTCCTTGGCCGGGTCCGTCATCTTGTCGAGCAGCTCGTTCATGTTGCTCTTGATCACGCGGTTGATGCGCCCGAGGATGCCCATCTTCTTTCCCTCCTAGCTCGCCGGAACGAGAGCTCGCTATTCGCCGTCGCGTAGCTTGGCCAGGCCGTACTTCCGATACATATGACGGAACTGATCGTAGGTCAGGGCCAGCCGCTCCGCCGCGTCTTTCTGGCTCCACTCGTTCTCGGCCAACGCGCGGATCAGCAGCTGCCGCTCGAAGGCCTCGACCTGCTCGCCGAAGCTCCCGGACCCCGGCGTTGGCATCGCGTCACTGGAGCCGCCGCGCCGAGGCAGCGCGGCCTCGACGTCGACGGCCGTCAGCTCCTCGCCATCGGCGAGATAGACCGCCCGCTCGACGACGCTCTTCAGCTCACGTACGTTGCCCGGGAAATCGTAGGCGGCGAGCACCGCCGCGGCCTCCTTGCCGATGCGGCGGCAGCGCACGCCGCCGATCTCGACGGCGAAGCGCTCGGCGAAATGCGCCGCGAGGGCGAGGATGTCGCTCTTCCGATCGCGCAGCGGTGGCAGCTCGAGCACCTCGAAGGCGAGCCGGTCGTAGAGGTCGGCGCGAAACGTGCCCTCGGCGATCGCCGCCTGCAGGTCCGCGTTGGTCGCCGCGATCACCCGCACGTCGACCTCGAGCTCGCGCTGCCCGGCGACCCGGGAGAAGCGCTGGTACTCGAGCACGCGCAAGATCTTGATCTGAAACTCGACCGACATGTTGCCGATCTCGTCGAGGAAGAGCGTCCCGCCGTCGGCGAGCTCGAACTTGCCCGCCTTGCGCGAGGTGGCGCCGGTGAAGGCGCCCTTCTCGTGGCCAAAGAGCTCGCTTTCCAGCAGCGTCTCGGGCACGGCGCCACAGTTCATCACCACGAAGGGCTCGTCGGAGCGCGGAGAGGCGCGGTGGATCGCGTGGGCTACGAGCTCTTTGCCCGTGCCGCGCTCGCCGAGGATCAACACCGGCCGGGGCACCGGGGCGACCCGCACGACGCGCTCGAGCACATCTCGCATCCCGCCGCTGTCGCCGATGATCGTGTAGCGCGACTCGCGGTCGGCGGTGAGCTTCTCGACCCGCTGCTGCAGCGAGCGGTTCTGCTGCTCGAGCTCGTCACGCTCCCGCGAGAGCGCGAGCATCCGCTCGAGCTTCCCCACCGAGAGCTCGAGCTTGTCTTCGAGGTAGGTGTCCTTCTCGATGAAGTCGGCCGCCCCCTCCTTCACCGCCTCCACGGCGGTCTCTACCGAGCCCTTGCCGGTGAGGATCACCGTAGGCACGAAGGGGTGATCGGCGTGGATCTCACGCAGGAAGTGCAGCCCATCGGGTTGCGTCGGGCCGAGGTCGAGGTCGAGCAGCACCAGCGCCACGTCGGCGGCGTGGGTGCGTAGGTGGGCCAACGCGTCGGCGCCCTCGGCGAAGGCGTAGACCTTCTTACCCCTTTCACCAAAGATCTCGCTGAGCAGCTCCCGCACCTCGGGCTGATCGTCGACGCAGACGATCTGACGCGGGCCGTTGTTGTCGATCACGACATCTCCCTCGATATCCCCTTATCCCCTATTCAGTCCTCGATCAGGTACTCCTCGGCAGCGGCCGACCTGAGGACTCGCGCTAGCGGCGTCTGCAGCATGCCATGGCGGGTTTGGCTCTCCAAGTGCACCGGCAACCAGATCCGCACCGTCGTGCCCTCACCCGGCGAGGAGTCGAGCTCGAGCCGCCCGCCGTGGGCCTGGACGATCCGCTCGCAGAGCGCCAGGCCGAGCCCGCTCCCGCCGCTCTTGGTCGTGTAGCCAGCGCGGAGCACGCGCCGCAGGTCACGCTGCGGGATGCCAGGGCCGCTGTCACACACCGAGAGCTGCACAGCCCGCCCCTGGGCGACCTCTTCACTGGTGATCAACACCTCGTCACCGTCCCCCGCCGCCTCCACCGCGTTTCGCAGCAGGTTGACCAGGGCCTCGAGCAGCTGCACCCGCAGCCCGCGCACCTGCGGCAGCCCTTCGGTGAGGCGCAGCCGCACCGGCGCTCCGACCTGCTTGGCCGCCTCCGCCGCCAGGGCGTTGAGATCGAGGGTGTCGACGGTGGCGATCTCCTCGCGCAGCGTTCGCAGGTAGGCTGCCCACTCGTCATAGATTGCCGAGAGCCGCTCGTGCAGCTGGGTCAGGCGATCGCCAGCCGGACCGTCGCTCTTGCGAGCCAGGCTCCGCAGCCGCGAGCCGACCACGCCGAGGAGGTTCTTCAGCTGGTGTCCCTTGGCGGCGATGCCCTGCTGGGCGTCCTCCCGCGCGACCTCGATCAGGGCGTAGCAGAGGCTCCCCAGCATGTCGGAGCCGAGGCCGGCGATATGTAGCCGCTCGAGCGCGTCACCTAGCTGCTGCGGCGACCCTGCCGCGTTCAGCACACGGGCGAGGTTGCGGTAGGCCGTCTGATGCTGCGGATCGCCGATCAGGGCGCGGACGAACCAGCCCTCGGCTTCTTCGAGCTCACCGGCGCGCAGGGCGATCACGCCCAGGTTGTTACAGGCCGTGCCGTCGCGTGGCAGCTCGGGCAGCGCCCTGCGATAGCAGGCCGCCGCCTGCTCGGCGCCCTGCGCATCGTCGTCGTGGATGCTCGCCAGCAAGAGCTCCACCCGGGCCCGGCTTGGCCGCGAGAGCTGCTCGTCGTCGAGCACCTCCTCGAGGATCTCGATCGCTCGGCGTCGCGCCTCGGCGTCGCGACCCCGGCGTCGCGCCAGCTCGAGGGCCAGCGCCACCCGGGCCTCGACCAGCGCCTCGCCCGCCACCTCGAGGGCTCGCTGCCTCGCGGAGCGCTGATCGGCGAGGAGGCCCTCGACGAAGCGCGCCTCGGGGGCGACGTGCTCGGCGAGGGTCGCCCCCCAGGCTTCATCCCCGCCGGCAACGGCGAGCAGCTCGGCCAGCTCCTCGAGGTGCCGCGGTCTCAAGGTCTCGAGCCCCTCCAGAGCGGCCTTCAACATCTCCTGCGCCCCGAGCTCGTCGCGCTCGCGAAGCGCCAGCGCGGCCCGGCCGAGGGTCGCCCGGACAGCGACGTCCTCGGCGACCTCCTCGCTCGAGAGCAGCTCGGCGACATGTCGACGCGCTTGCGTTCGGTCCCCCGCGCTGAGCGCGATCTCGGCGGCGAGGAGCGCGGCCTCGCCATGCTCGCGGGAGTCGGTAGGC
This sequence comes from Pseudomonadota bacterium, assembly GCA_002747355.1. Classification (GTDB taxonomy): domain Bacteria; phylum Myxococcota_A; class Polyangia. Next base: position 6,550 of record PDPC01000064.1, read on the forward strand.
AAGCGTACGAGAGCCTCGCCGCAGCGTCGCCTCGCCTCAGGGAGGTCGTCGCGCTCGAGAGCCAGCTCGGCCAGCTGCGCGCTGGCGCGGCCGGCTTGCTCTCCCTCGACCAGCCCCTCGAGGGTACCCCGCGCGGCGGCCCTCAGCCCCAGCTCGCGATAACGTCCCGCGAGCTCGAAAAGATCTTCGGAGCTCGCCTTGGACTGCGTCCTCTTCTCCTCCATCAGCAGCTAGCGTAGTACGTCGCCGCGTCCGTGGCGACGCAATGTAAGAGAGAGGTAGGCCGAGCCGTGGGCGAGATGCCCCCTTGACCGAGGTGGTGCTGACCCAGCTGCGGCTTTGACAGCTCCCGGGGGAGGTGATAGCAGTTCGTTAGGAGCATCCCCACCCATTCGGGACCGAGCCGGGTGCTGAGCTGCCGCGTCGGTTTCGTAGCCGAAGACATGAGCCATACGGGTGGTACGGCGAACGGTCTGAGGCCTAGAAAGCGGCCGGCAATGCCGTGCCCGGCGACCGGAGGCATTTGTCGGGGTGTTCTTAGGGCAATCGCCTGATTATGCTACTTTTTTCGCAAATCCACGGCCAACAGAGGCAACTCGAAGCGCTCCGCAGAGCCATCGACTCGGGCAAGCTGGCCAACGCCTATCTCTTCAGTGGACCTGCCGGCGTCGGCAAGGCAACAACGGCCCTCGCCTTCGCCGCGGCGCTAAACTGCGAGCAAGCGCCGGGACGTGGCTGCGGAGCCTGTGGACCGTGCGAGAAGCTCGCCGGGGGCCACCACCCCGACCTGCTGACCCTCGTCGCAGAGAAGCAGTTCATCGTGGTCGATCAGGTGCGCGCGCTCGAGCAGCGGCTGGCCTTTCCGCCCCACGAGGCACGCTACCGGCTGGTGCTGATCGACGGCGCCGACCGTCTCAACCCGAGCGCAGCGAACGCGCTGCTCAAGGCGGTGGAGGAGCCGCGCCCGGGGACGCTCTTCGTGCTGGTCAGCGCGGTGGTCCACCGCGTCATGCCAACGCTGATCTCGCGCTGTCAGCGGCTGCACTTCGCGCCGCTGCCCCGCGAGGCGGTCGAGTCGGCGCTCGAGCGCGCCTTGCCCGACCACGACCCAGAGCGCCGCGCGGTCGCGGCCAGCGTCTGCGAGGGAAGCCCCGGGCGCGCGTTCGGTCTGCTCGAGGGCGATGGCCTCGCGGCCGCGCAAGCGACCCTGGATCAGCTCATGAGCGCGGCATCTGGCTCGCGAGCTGCGGACATCTTCGCGGCCGCGCAGGAGGCAGGGCGCGACAAAGCGCATATCGCGCAGGTCCTCGACTTGCTCCGGATCCGCTTGCGCGACCTGCTGCTGGCGCAGGCTGGGCTCGAGGGACGCCTCGCAGGCAGCAGTCAAGCTGACAAGGTCGCTGAACGCGCCCGAGCGCTCGGCCTGCCTCGAATCCGCAGCCAACTCCGCGCCGTACAGGAGGCCGAAGAGGCGCTCTTCGGCAACGTCAACGCCTCCCTGCTGCTCGAGAACCTGGCGCTGCGGCTGCGTGAAGAAGGACTGAGATGAGCGACGAAAAGCCCACCGGGCCCAAACCTTCCTCGGCGAGTGGTGATGGCGGCGGCCAGCGCCGTGAGGGCGTCGGGCGGGGACGACGACGACGGGGACGACGACGCTCCAAGGGTGACGGCGAGCACCGCGGCGAGAGCGCTCAGCGCGCCGGCGCCGCGGGTCAACGCCAGGGCGTCGGAGGTCAGGGCGTCGGAGGTCAGGGCGTCGGAGGTCAGGGCGTCGGAGGTCAGGGCGTCGGAGGTCAGGGCAGCGAGGGCGAGCGCTCGGCGCGCCCCGCGGGCGAGGGCCGAAGCCGACGGCGACGGGGTGGACGTGGACGCGGACGCTCACGTGGTGAGGGTCTACGCGGCCAGGGTCCACGTGGCCAGGGTCAGCGCGGCGAAGGTCAGCGTGGCGACCCGCGCAGTGAGGGCCCGCGCGGTGAGGGCCCGCGCGGTGAGGGCCCGCGCGAAGACAGTGAGCGCCGAGCCAGCTCGGGAGCCGACGGTGAGGCTCCGCGCAAACGCCGCCGCCGACGACGTCGTCGCCCCGACAGCGACGATCGCTCGCAGGAGACCCAGAGCGCACGCCCAGCAGATCCGCGAGAAGGAGAGCAGCCTCCGCGAGTCGATAGGAGCGCTGCTGCGGCCGCCCCAGCAGCCGACGACGGGCCCCTCTCCGAGCTCGACGCCGGCTGGGATCTCGATGACAACGAGCTGCCGACTCGTGCTGACGACGGACGGCCAGCGCCCACCCGCGATAGCGCCGACGCCGCCCTCCCCTTCCCCGATGTCGCCCTCCGCGAGGCCGCAGCGGCCGACAAGGCCGGCCCCGTGGAGCCAGATGAGGATCTCGAGCTCGGCGAGCCCGGCGCCGCGCTCACCGACGACGACAGCCTGCTCGATCGCCGCCTCTGCCGCCTGGTCAAGGTACAGGTCAGCACCGCGCCGATGGTCGAACTCGACGCTGGCGACCTCGAGGTCGCCGCGGGTGATCAGGTGATCGTCGAGGCCGACCGTGGCCTGGCCCTCGGGATGGTGCTCGGCGCCCCCGAGCGGCGGATGGTCAGCAAGCGACCGCCGCGGGTCGTGCGCAAGGTCGGCGACGCCAACGCCCGCCTCGATCGCGCCGCCCAGCGCGAGCGCGAGGCCTACGAGTACTGCCGCGACCGGATCCGCAGCCGCAATATGCCGATGAAGCTGATCCGCACCGAGTTTCTACAGAGCGGCAACAAGGCGCTGTTCTACTTCGCCGCGGAGAACCGCGTCGACTTCCGCGACCTCGTCAAGGATCTCGCGCGGCGGCTTCATGTCCGCATCGAGATGCGCCAGATCGGCGTGCGCGACGAGTCGCGGATGTCCGCCGGCCTCGGCCCCTGTGGTCGCGAGCTCTGCTGCTCGTCGTGGATCCTCGACTTCCAGCCGGTGAGCATCCGGATGGCGAAAGACCAGAACCTGGTGCTCAACCCGACCAAGGTCTCGGGGATGTGCGGCCGGCTGAAGTGCTGTCTGGCCTACGAGCAGGCGCTCTACAAAGAGGCGCGCAAGTCGCTGCCGAAGGTCGGCCATCGGGTCACGACGCCCAAGGGCAACGGCCGCGTCCACGAGATCGACATCCCCCGCCGCATCGCCCGCGTGCTCCTCACCGACGGCAACATCGAGACCTTCAAGGCCGACGAGGTCCAGCGCCAGACGTGAGCGCGAGGCAGTGAGACCACGCTGGCAGGTCGTAGGTGTCGTGCCGACTCTTGCTTTGGCCTCGAGCGCTGATCAGCTTACCTCCCGTCGCCGCGCTGGTCTGCGACATCACAGCGGGTGTCGCTCGTCGGTTGCGTGCGACCAGCAGGCGCCCTTCTCGCTCCTACGCCGTGATTCCGCATCCTTCGCGCAGCTCGGCCCGGTAAGCTGATCAGCGCTCGAGCAGCCTGTTGATCTAGCCCTCCCGTCCCGACATCCGTTCTTTAAGAAATATTTAATATTCTTGAACCGTTAGATCATCTTGAGCGATTGACAGGTCGGGCGGTCATCCGATAGCCTCTAGTCCTACCTGGTTGGTAGCAGATTGGTTTTTTCGCCCGGAGACCACCTTGCCCTGCGAGAGCCGACCCGACGCGCGTAAGCAACCCCGTGTCTCCTGTACGCTCTCTGTGCAGGTCCACGCCCCCAGCGAAGACGTCCTCCTCTTCACCTACGCGACCGATATCTCTCATGAGGGCGTCTACGTCCGCGCCAATCGACCGCTGCCTGTGGGCGCCCGCGTCCACCTCGATCTTCAACCTCATGCCCCCAATGAACGGTTGACGGTCGACGGCAGGGTGGTGCGCATCGTCGAGAATGGCGCCGGCCCCCGCGGCATGGGCGTGGCCTTCGTCGACACAGATGAGCACGCCCGCGAAGGTATTCGCCGCCTCGTCGAGCGCATCGACCACCGCACGATGCTCGCCATCGGCGACGCCGAAACCTACTCCACTTACGCTCGCGAGCGCGGAGCCTGCGCGTAGCTGCGACGACCCACCCGCTGCCCCGCTGATGACGCCTGATGGCCCTGGGGGCCGCGGTGTCGCCTCGGGGGGGTGTCGAGGTCGACCTTGGTGGAAGCCGAGGGCGAAGAGGTGGCACACGGCCTCGAAGCGACCGTTGGCCACCGGCGCGCCGGCCTTGTTGGGCGTCAGCGGCACGATCGACTTGACCAGGCTACCGCAGCCCTCTTGTGAGCCGAAGTCGCCGCAGGGCCTGCGCTTCTCGTAGAGCAGGGCCGCGTAGCCGACGTCGAAGCGGTAGCGCCCAACCTGGACGGCTGGCGCCGAGGGTCAGGCCGTAGCGCTCCAGGGAGAGCACGTCGAGGCACGTATGCTGATAGGACGTCTTCTCCCCGGCGTTTACGTCTTCTCCCCGGCGTTTACGTCTTCTCCCCGCCGTTCACGTCTTCTCCCCGGCGTTGACGTCTTCTCCCCGGCGTTGACGTCTTCTCGCCGCCGTTCACGTCCTCTCCCCGCCGCCCGAGCTCGGCCTGCGCGCGCTCCCGCGCCGCGCAATGCACCTGCAGAAGCGCCAGCGCCGCTGGCGTAATCCCAGGGATCCGCTGAGCCTGCGCCAGCGTCCGCGGGCGACGCGCCTCGAGCTTCTCCACCACCTCGCGGCTGAGCCCGCAGACGGCCTGGTAGTCGACGTCGTGGGGCAGCCGCTGCGCCTCGAGCCGCGCCAAGCGGGCGGCGTCGAGCTCTTGTCTTTCGATATAGGGCGCGTACTTGATCGCGATCTCGAGCGCCTCGAGGTCCTCGGCGAGCAGGTCGGCGCCCTGCTCGTCTTGGGCGAGCCCCTCCTCGAGCACCCCAGCCGCCCGCAGCAGGGCCAGCGTGACCTCCGGCCGACGCAGCAGCTCGATCAGCGGCTGGCCGACCCGCGCCGGCACCGTGCCAGCGCCCTCGAGCCGCGCGTCGAGTGACGCGAGGATCGTGGCGTCGCGAGGCACGCGCCCCGCTGCCAAGGTGGCGCCGAGCTGCTCGCGCCGCGCACGCTGCGCGCAGTAGCGGGCCCAGCGCGCGTCGCCGATCAGCCCCAGCTCGCGCCCGAGGGGCGTCAGCCGATCGGCCGCGTTGTCCTCTCGCAGCAGCAGACGATACTCGGCGCGGGAGGTGAACATCCGGTAGGGCTCGCCGCCGACGCCGCGGGTCACCAGGTCGTCGATCAGCACGCCGGCGTAGGCCTGGTCGCGACGGAGCACCAGCGGCTCTCGCTCGTCGAGCTCGCGGGCGGCGTTGATCCCGGCCAAGAGCCCCTGGGCCGCGGCCTCCTCGTAGCCCGTCGTGCCGTTGATCTGGCCGGCGAGATACAGCCCCGGCTGCCCGCGCACGGCGAGGCTCGCCTCGAGCGCCGTGGGGTCGACATAGTCGTACTCGACGGCGTAGCCGTAGCGCACGATCTCGGCCCGCTCGAAGCCTCGGATGCTACGTACGAGCTGCTCTTGCACCTCGTGGGGCAGGCTGGTGGAGATCCCGTTGGGGTAGACCAGCTCGGTGTCGAGGCCCTCCGGCTCGACGAAGATCTGATGACGATCGCGATCGGCGAAGCGCACGATCTTGTCTTCGATGGATGGACAGTAGCGGGGGCCTCGTGAGGTGATCGCGCCGGAGAAGATCGCCGAGCGGTCGAGGTTGGCGCGGATCAGCTCGTGGGTCTGCGCGTTGGTGTAGGTGATATGGCAGTGGACCTGCCGCAGCGGTGGCCTGCTGTCGGGCCAGGGCTCGCCGGCCGAGAGGCGCGGCGGCGGCACGTCGCCGGGCTGCGGCTCCATCGCCTCGTAGTCGAGGCTGCGCCGGTCGAGGCGGCAGGGGGTGCCGGTCTTCAGCCGCCCCATCGGTAGGCCCAGCGCCGTGAGCGCCGACGAGAGCGCTGTCGCTGCGGGCTCGCCCTGTCGGCCGCCGGCACGGCTCTCGTCGCCGACGTGGAGCATCCCGCCCAGGAAGGTCCCGGTGGTGATGATGGTGATCCGCGCGGCGAGCTCGCTGCCGTCTTCGAGGCGCACACCACAGACGCGCCCCGCCTCGTCGAAGCGCAGCCCCGCCGCGCCACCGGCGAGAGCGCGCAGACCTGGCTGCTCGCGGCAGACGCGCCCCATCAGCGCGCTGTAGCGCTGCTTGTCGCATTGCACCCGGGTGCCGCGCACCGCCGCGCCCTTGCGGGTGTTCAGCCGTCGAAAGTGGATCCCGCTGGCGTCGCCGGCGATGCCCTGCTGTCCGCCGAGGGCGTCGATCTCGCGCACCAGGTGGCCCTTACCCAGCCCACCGAGGGCGGGGTTGCAGGGCATCCGGCAGCAGGCGTCGAGGTCGTAGCTCAAGAGCGCGACGCGCTTTCTCAGGCGAGCCGCGGCGAGGGCAGCCTCCACACCGGCGTGACCGGCGCCCACCACCAAGATGTCGAAGCCTGTGTCGATCACGGAGCTCACGAGGATCAGGGTCGCTACTTGTTCTTGGTGGGCGACTTGCACGCGGGCGAGCCGGGCGGGTGATGGGGCGCGAACGTGTAGACTTTCAAGCGAAAACGAACCACGGCCTTGGTGTACTGGTCGTCCCCCTTCTGCGCCCGGACGCCGCCGAAGGTCGCGCCCTTCAGCATCGCCGAGCCGCAGGGGTCTAGCACACCTCGGGGCAGCTTGTTGACGAAGGCGCGCCAGATCGCCATCTCCTCACGGCTGCAGGGGCTAGCCCCGATCCCGCAGGTCATATGAAACGAACGGTACCAGCTCGGCCCCCCGTCCTGCGGCTGGCCATACTCGTTCATCGTCAGGCCGAGCTGAAGCCCGACCTCCGGATCACGGCGCTCCCCGTAGACGGTGAAGGGATGACGTCCCGGCGGGAGGTCAACATAGAAGCATTGTGGATGCACCGTGCTCGGCGGCTTGTAGTAGACGCCGTGAGAGCCGACCTTGACCCAGACCGCGGCTGTTGAGCGCGGGATCCGCAGCTCGAAGCGTTTATGACCGGCGGGGATCCCCTTCTCCTTTTCCGCGTCGGCGCCACGACAGCGACAGACGCCGTCTTTACAGCGCTCGGCGGCGAGCTTCAGCGTGGTCTTCGCGGCGAAGCTCGGTAGCGTGGGCAAGGTCTTGCCGGCGCAGCCCGCTCCGAGAGCGGCCACGGCCAGCGCCAGCGATAGGCGTCGAGAGCGTGTCATCTCATCAAAATGACACGAGAGCGGCCCCGAGATGTCGCTTTTTTGCCCGCCGTACGGCCTCTCCCTATGCTCGCCGAGGGACGTGACGCAACGCAAACGTGCCCGCGACCAGTCGGAGAGGCCAGATGGGCGATATCGATCTGATAAAAGGCCAAGAGTTGGGGGGGGTTCGGGTACGCACGCGGATCAGCGCAGGGCCTCGCGGCTGGGTGTGGTCGGCGGTCGACCCGCTGATCGGGCGCAAGGCCGTGGTGAAGGTGGTGCAGGTCGACAACGCCGCGCCGGAGGGCCTCCGCGCCAAGACGGCGGCCTGGCTCGCGCGCTGGGGCGACCTCCGCGTGCGGGGCCTCTCGAGCCCGCTGGCGGCGGATCAGCTGAGCGGCCCCTACATTTATATCGTCCGTGACTTCGCGCCGGGGCGCTCCCTGCGCGAGCTCGCCGAAGGGAGCGTGACCCTGGGGCAGGGGTTGCGCCTGATCGCTCGCGCCGCGCGGATCATCTCCGCCGCCCATCGCGCCGGCCTGGTCCACGGCAACCTCTCGCTGGACAACATCTTCGTCACCCCTGCCGCGTCGGGCGAGGCGGGACCTCAGCTGACGATCACCGACGCCGGCGTCGCCGATCTCGCCCCGGAGGAGCGTGAGGGCGAGGTGCCGACAGCAGAGGGAGACCTCGCTGCCCTCGGAGCGTTGGCCCACCTGCTGATCTACCACTGCGCGCCGGATCCGAAGGTGCGGCGCTTCGATCCCCTCGGCGGGCTCCTCGAGCGCGCGATCGATCCCCATCACCCCGAGCGCTTCCCCGACGTCGTGACCCTCGCCGAGGCGCTCGAGGAGCTGCGAGAGACCTACCCGGGCGTGGACCGCCCGGTGGTCGGGAGCCTGGCCGAGGCCGACCCGCCCAAGGAGAGTCGCGAGGTCGAGGAGCTCCAGGAGCCCCCGCTGCCCCCGACCGCCGCGACCAAACGCCCCGGGCTCGGTAGCGTGGTCCGGGGCGTCCTCTGGCTGGCGTTCTGCGTCGCAGCGCTCGCCGTGACCTATCGGCTGCTGCTTGACCGCTGGCCGGGACAGAGCGTCGAGGCACCCACCACCACGGCCAAGCTCGAGCTCCGCACCGAGCCGCCCGGCGCTCAGGTCAGCGTCGAGGGTCAGCAGCTCGCCGGGCGCACACCGCTGACCATCGAGGTCGCTCGGGGTCGCCCCCTGGAGGTCGCGATGACCCATCGGGGCTATCGCAGCTGGAGCCAGACCATCGCCCTGGCCCTCGACGAGGAGCGGCGCCGGCTGCGGGTGGAGCTGAGACCCCAGGCCGTGCGATGGGGCACGCTGAAGCTCAGCGCCAACGTGCAGGCCGATTTCTTCCTCGACGGGCGCTGTGTGGGCACCCAATCTCGCGAGGTGACCCTCGCGGAGGTGCGAGCCGACGTGACCCATCGGCTCCGCGTGCGCGCGCCGGGACATCGCACCACCACTCGGATCGTTCGAGTGCCAGCAGGCGAGGTCAAGGTCCTGGACTTCAACCTCTCGCCCGAGCTGGCCCGCCTCCGGGGAGACCTCGCGCCTCGCCTTCGACCACCCGGTGGGTCGCGTTGACACCTGGAGCCACCACAAGTAAGCTCCATCTAGCAGTCTGTTGATTGAGCCCGGACCGAGCGAGGCGACGCCATTCGAGCCGAGATCGCGGAGCGAAAACGCAGCCATCGTAGTGCTACGGCGAGGTTGAGCGACAAAGAGCTCGGTTCGAAGGGCTGGTCGCGACGGGAGGGCGAGCTCAACAGGCTGCTAGGCTTTTGGGCTCTTTTTCGGCGTTTTCATGCGTTCTGATCCCCTCCACTGTTGCCATCCCCGCTATCGGCTCCTCGCCATCTCGGCGAGCGCGCTCTATCTGCTCGCGACGTCGGCGCTCTCTTCGGGCTGCGCGACCTCGAAAAAGAGCACCCGCGCGGTCTCCTACTCTCAGACCGCGGCCTCCAACTACCGCAAGGGCCAGGCAGAGCTGAAAGACGAAAACTTCGCCGAGGCGCGGAAGTACTTCAGCTTCGTCAAGAACCGCTTCCCCTTCTCGCGCTACTCGACCCTCGCCGAGCTGCGGCTAGCCGACTCGCTCTTCGCCGAGGAGAAGTTCACCGCGGCGATCGACGCCTACAAGCTCTTCGTCAAGTTCCACCCTACGCACCCCCAGGTGCTCGACGGCTACGCCGAATTCCGCGTCGCCGAGGGCTACGTGAAGCAGATCCCCGGCGACTGGTTTCTGATCCCCCCGGGGCATGAGAAAGACCAATCCGCCACGCGCCAGGCGCTCGCCGAGCTGGTCCGCTTCAGCCGCCGCCATCGGCGCAGCAAGCACGCCAAGGAGGCCGCCAAGCTGCAGCGCAAGGTGCTCCGCCGCCTCATCGACCACGAGCTCTATGTGGCTCGCTTCTACCTCGATCGCGACAAGCCCAAGGCGACGATCCTGCGCCTCGAGGGGATCTTGCGGCGCTATCCCAACGCCGGCGCTGATCCCGAGGTGATGATGCTCCTCGGCAAGACCTATCTGAAGCTGAACAGACGAGAGAAAGCGCAGGCGACCTTCGCCTCCCTGGTCAAGAAGTACCCCAAGGACGCCAACGCAGCGAAGGCGAAGCTCTATCTCCGCTATCTGGCTGGCCGCTGAGCGAGACTTGAGAGCACCCCTACATATTCCTCCCGTCGCCGGGCATAGCACTGCCGGCCGCTTTCTAGGCCTCAGAGAGCTCGCCGTACCACCCGTATGGCTGATGTCTTCGGCTACGACAGCGGCTCGGCAGCTCAGCACCCGGCTCGGTCCCGAGTGTGTGGGGAAGCTCTTGAGGCAGACGTCACGAGGCACGAGCCGCACCAGGTCAATTGTGCGAACAAGGGTGGCGCGAGCCACGCCCACGACGAGCGACGAGCGACGATGGACGACCAGATCCGACATCTACTGATCAAAGGACGCGAGCACTATGAGAACCGGGAGTTCGAGCAGGCGGAGCGGATGCTCACCCGCGTGCTCGAGAACAACGGTGGCTTCGCGGACGCCTACAACATGCTCGGCGTGATCTATCACGATCAGGGTCGCTTCGCGCAGGCACAGGCGTGCTTCGAGCAGGCGCTCGAGGTCAACCCCGCCTACACCGAGGCCGCGCTGAACCTCGCGGTGACCTACAACGAGCTGGGCAAGTACGCCGACGCCAAGCGCGTGTACTCGGAGGCGATGCACCGCAGCCGCAGCCAGCCGCGCTCCCTCGACTTCTTCGCTCGGGGCAAGCTCTCCAACATGCACGCTGACCTCGCCGACGCCTACCACGGTATCGGCTTCTTCGCCGAGGCCGTCCGCGAATACCAGAAGGCCCTCGGCCTCTGCCCCACCTTCGTCGACATCCGCACCAAGCTGGCCAACACCTTCCGCGACATGGGCGAGCTCGAGAAGGCGATCGAAAACTACCGGCAGGTGATCGAGACCAACGCCACGTATATGCAGGCTCGCCTACAGCTCGGCGTCACGCTCTATATGGCCAAAGACCTCGAGGGCGCCATCGAGGAGTGGAAGACCGCTCTCGAGCTCGACCCAGAGAGCCGCACGGCGAAGGCCTACCTCAAGATGGTCGAGAAGGCCGCCGCGACGAGCGAGAGCTCGCAGGGCGCGGATGGCGCTGCCGAGAGCCGGACGACTGGCGACGACGACGCGTGACCAACGCGCCTCCCTTCAAGGCTTACGAGCAGACACGGCTGCGCTGTCCCGATCTACCCGAGACCGGCGGCGCCGTAGTGGAGCCCCAAGACTTCATCGTCGAAGAGCTGCCGGCCTATACGCCTCAAGGCAGCGGCGAGCATGTCTACGTCTGGATCGAGAAGCGGCAGCTGACGACGCCTCAGGCGATCGCCCGGCTGGCGCGCTACGCGGGCGTCGCCAGCCGTGACGTCGGCAGCGCCGGGCTGAAGGATCGTCACGCGATCACACGCCAGTGGCTCTCGTTCGCGGGTCCGAAGGCCGACGGGCTGAGGCGCTACGACGACGAGGACGGGCGCCTCCAGGTGCTCGAGGTCACGCGGCATGGCAACAAGCTGCGAACAGGCCACCTGCGCGGGAACCGCTTCATCATACGCCTACGTGACGTCGTACCCGACGCCCGCGCCAAAGCGCTGCCCATCCTAGGACGCCTTGAGGAGCGCGGCTTGCCCAACTACTACGGCGCTCAGCGCTTCGGCCGGGACGGCGACAACGCCGAGCGAGCCTGGCGGGCGCTCGTGGGCGAGGGCCGCTTGCCGCGCGACCGACAGCGGCGCCGATTGCTCGTCTCGGCGCTCCAATCGCAGCTCTTCAACGAGGTGCTCGACGCTCGCCTGCGCGCTGGCGAGACCGAGCGGCTGCTCGACGGCGACGTGCTGGCCAAGCGAGAGAGCGGATCTCAGTTCGTCAGCGAGGATGCGGCCACCGACCAGCGTCGCCTCGACGACGACGAGCTCGTGATCACCGGCCCGATCTGCGGCCCCCGGATGACCCGCCCCCGCGAGGGAAGCGAGGCGCGCCGCCGAGAAGACGAGCTGCTCGCGGCGCTCGGTTGCAGGCCGGAGGACTTCGAGGTCTTTGGGCGGATCGCTCGCGGCGGTCGACGCCCGCTGCTGGTCTTTCCCGAGGATCTGACGATCAGCGGCGTCGAGGGGGACCCGCGGTCGCTGCGGATCTCCTTCGCGCTACCAGCAGGCAGCTACGCGACGGTCCTATTGAGAGAGCTGACGCTCTCTCGTTCGTCGGGCCCGATGCTGGGCTAGCCGGTGTTGGACAGGCGGCTCGAGACAGGCGGCTCGAGACAGGGCTCGAGACAGGCGGTTCGAGACAGGCGGTTCGAGACAGGGCTCGAGACAGGCTACTCGAGCTGCTCGAGGTACTCGTTGAACTGATCCCGCGCGATCTCGATGCGGCTCATGCCCTCTGGCGCGAGGCGCACGTCGAGCTTCGCCCCCTCGAGGTCGAAGCTGCTGCCCTTGACGGTATCGGGATCCAGCCGATGCTCGCCTAGGAGCTTGCGCACATCGTCGTGCGAGATGCCGTAGCGGCGAGCGGTCTCGTCGAGGCTGGGCTTCTGGTAGCCATCGTCTGGCGTGACGCCGAGGTAGTAAGCGCAAAAGAGGCCGAAGGCGCTGGGCTCGCCCTCGAGCTCGTTAGGCCCTCGCTCGCTGGCGACCTGACGTCCACCGAGGATGCTCGTGTCGTTCATCGTCGCCGTCGGAGGCAGCCGCTCGAGGGAAGCCTTGCTCAGCTGGTTCCCGCCGCGCCCCCGCTTGCGTTTGCGGCCGCGATTTCCACCGCCGCCGCCGTTGTTGCGGTTGCCGCCGCCGCCGCGATTTCCACCGCCGCTGCGACCACCACGTTTCTTACGCCGGCCGCCACCCGAAGGACTCGGATCCATTGTCATCATCCTCACAACGAGATGTCGTATCGGCCCGAAAGACCGAATCACCACGACCGAACCCCACTCCCGTGAGGTCGTCGTGCAACTGACTGTCACTTTTCGGTCTCCGTCCTCCTGACGGCTTCCCCACCGTCAGCCAGGACTGGACCTCGATCTGTCGACGCCGGCGCCCGCCGGCGTTGAACCCAACGGCTAGACTTCGAGAGTCGCTCTCAGCGTCTTCTGTTGTGTATCGTTCGCGGTCTCGTCTTTATGCGACACGGCCGACTTGGGCTCGATGACGAGGAGTCGGGGGCGTCCGCGTGCTGCGTCCGCGCCAGAGCGATAACTCGGTCATGAGTCGTTTGCAAGAACCGGTTGCAAGGACCGGTCGACCGAATCACACCCGTAATCCTCTCCCAGGTTGAGCCCTTCGGCCCTCACAGTCAAGCGCTTCATGCGCTCTAGGCCTACCTTTCCTGGGTTGAGTAGGCGTAGGGCGATGGAGAGGATCGCGGCCCTCGTGATGTGAGGAGAGCATCTCCCGAAAGGCGCCTAAGAGCTTCCCCACACATTCGGGACCGAGCCGGGTCCTGAGCTCCCGAGCCGTTTTCGTAGCCGAAGACATGAGGCATACGGGTGGTACGGCGAACGTTCTGAGGCCTAGAAAGCCGCCGGCAGTGCTGCGCCCGGCGACGAAAGGGCCCGGCGACGAAAGGAAGGTGTGGAGAAGCTCCTAAAGGGCTGTGCTTGCTGCAGTTACGCTGTACAGCTTTGACGAGCTGTGAAAGAATCATGAGCCTTGTCGTCAAGCCAACAGCGACAGTGGAGGCACGCGCGTGCTCAAGCGGACCTTTCTGGCTATCCTATCGGTTTTAATACTGTTTTCGCCTAGATTAGCTGCGGCCCAGACGGTCTACGAGAAGTCGTTCACACCTCAGCTCTTCGAGCCAGCCATCGGTGTTCGGCATACGTTTCTCTCGGTAGAGGGGGCTGCGACAGCGGAGCATCTGGGCTTCGGCATCGGGCTCTTTTTCAACTACCAGCACAAGCCCCTGGTGCTCTTCACCGAGACGACCCTCGGTGGCGGCTCCAGTGGCTTCGATATCAGCAACTCGAACGAGACCGTGCTGATCGAAAACCACCTCACGGCCGATCTCTACGGTGCCTTCGGCCTGCGCTTCGGCTGGTTTCGACTGCAGCTCGGGCTCGCCCTGCCGGTGAACCTCTGGCTCAAGGGCAACGACGTCGACGACCAGGGCAACACCACGGGGAGCTTCACCGCGACCGGCCTCGGCGATCTGCGGATCCAAATCAAGCTGATGCTCTTCGAGAAGCTCGCCGGTTTCTCGCTCGCCTTCTCGCCGATCATCACCATCCCCACCGGCTGCCTGGTCGCCGCGGGCTCGCTCTCCGGGTGTGATAAGGACGGCAAATTCGGCGGCGACTCGAACGTCAGCGCGCGACCACGCTTCGCCCTCAGCTGGGAGCACGGCAAGCTCCTCGCGGCCCTCAACGTTGGCGCGATCTTCCGCGAGAGCGCCCAGGTCTTCTCCTCCGAGGTCGGCCACCGCCTGACCTACGGTGTCGCCGGTGGCTACCAGGTCGGCAAGCGCTGGTTCCCCTTCATCGAGCTCGCCGGTCAAGCGGGCTTTGGCACCAAATCCGACTGCCGTGAAGATCCGCAGACGGGCAAGGCCGTCTGCACCAACACCTCCTCGACAGACCTCGACGCCTTCCCCCTCGAGATCCTCCTCGGCAGCCACATCGACCTGCCCAAAGGCTTTCTGATCACCGCGGGCGTCGGCTTCGGCTTGATCAAGGCGATCGGCAGCCCGCAGTTCCGCGTGCTCGTGGGGGTGCGCTGGGCGCCCGATCTCAAGGATACGGATAAGGACGGCGTCTACGACACCGATGACCAATGCCTGACGCAGCCCGAAGACAAGGATGGCTACCAGGATGAGGACGGCTGCCCCGATCCGGATAACGACGGCGACCTGATCCCGGATATCCGCGATAAATGCCCCAACGAGCGCGAAGACAAAGACGGCTTCCAGGACGACGACGGCTGCCCCGAGCTCGACAACGACGGCGACGGCATCCCGGACCTCAACGACAGCTGCCCGCTCAAGCCGGAGACGAAGAACGGCTTCCAGGACAAAGACGGCTGCCCGGACGTGC
>PDPC01000089.1 GCA_002747355.1 Pseudomonadota bacterium
CACGTCCTCGGTCAGATCCACCAGCTCGGCGGACACCGTGCCGGCGACGTCATCCACGACGACCCGCTTGACCACGGCCCCCACCAGGCGAGCCTGATTATCGACGGTGAGCACGTCCCAGACATCGTCGAAGTGAGCCAGGGCGTCGGCCACCCAGCTCGCCTCCACCTCGGTCTTGCGCAGCTCGTTCAGGGCGCGCTCGACCTGGTAGAGGCGGGTCTCGCTGTGGGTGATTTGGGCGCCCAGCTCCTCGATGCGCTCTTCCAGCAGCCGGTGGGCGGTGCCGTTGGCCGTACCCAGGGTCTCGACCAGCTTGTGTCCCTCGGCCGAGAGACTGGCGATGGCCGCCGGCAGCTTCTTGCGCTCGGTCTGCAGCTCCTCGCGGCGCTCCTGGAACTTCATCGCCAGCTCGTCGGTGATGCCCACGGTCAGGTCGCCGGCCATGGCGGCCTCGCGGATGCGCGCGATCACGAACTCCTCGATGGCATCAGCAGGCAGCGGCCGTGCGACGCAGGCTCGGATGCCCTCCTTGTCGCGGGTGACGCAGCGATAGTAGCGGTACTCCTTTCCGCTCTTCTTGGTGGTGGAGCCCGGCGTGTAGGACTTGCCGCAGTTCGCGCACTTGAGCAGGCCTCGCAGAATGTAGGAGGGGTTGGCGTTCCGCCTGCGCTTCTTGACGCCGTGGCCGTCGAGGATGGCCTGGGCTCGAGCGAAGACGTTTCTGTCGACGATGGCCTCGTGCTCGCCCTCGTGGATCTCGTCCCGGTACGGCATGAACCCCGCGTAGATGGGATTGCGCAGCACCCGGAGCACCGAGTCCTTGGCCCAGGCGCGGGCCTTTCTGACCTTGCCGTTCTTGGCCTTGTGCCGCTTGGTGATGCGGCCCATCTCGTTGAGGATGCGCATCACCGACAGCGCTGAGCGGTGCTGCAGGTAGAGATCGAAGATCTCGCGCACCACCACTGCTTCGAGGTCGTTGATCACCAGATGCTTGTCCACCACGTCGTAGCCCATGGGCACGGCTCCACCGGTCCACTTGCCCTTGCGCCGGGCGGCGGCGATCTTGTCGCGGGTTCGTTCGGCGATCATCTCCCGCTCGAACTCGGCGAAGCTCATCAGCATGTTGAGCGTCAGCCGGCCCATGGCGTCGGCGGTGGAGAAATTCTGGGTCACGCTGACAAAGGCCACGCCCGCGCGGTTGAAGCGGTCCATGACCTGGGCGAAGTCGAGCAGCGAGCGCGACAGGCGGTCCACCTTGTAGACCACGATCACGTCGATCTTGCCGGCATCCATGTCATCCATCAGGCGCATGAAGGCCGGCCGCTCCAGGTTGGCGCCAGTGAAACCGCCGTCGTCGTACTGCTCGGGAACGGCCCGCCACCCCTGGTGCCCCTGGCTCTCGATGTACTTCTCGCAGGCCTCACGCTGGGCGTCGAGGGAGTTGAACTCCTGCTCGAGCCCGATGGCCGTGGACTTGCGCGTGTAGATCGCGCAGCGCTTCGGCTCGGGTAGCGGTCCCCTCGACCGCGTGCGCTTGTGGCTCATGACGTTACCGTGGCGGTCTGGGGTTTGCGCTTGGTCCGGCGCTTGAGGCCCCAGAAGAGGTAGCCGTTCCAGTTGGTGCCGGTGATCGTCCGCGCGATCTGGGACAGGCTGGCGTGCCGCTCACCCTGGTACTCAAATCCCTCGGTAAGCACCGTGACCTGATGATCGACACCTTTATATGTGCGGGTCAGGACCGTACCGGGCGGCGGCAACCGTGGGTCGCGTTCGATCACCTCCTCGTCGGTAGCGATGTCCGGTGCTGCCCTCGTCCTCGGCGCCGGCGCCCTGCGCCAGCGGATCGGAACATCGGCAGCGAGCTCGTCGATCTTGGCCAGCGCTCGATCCGAGAGACCGCCCTCGGCCACCTCCTGGATGCGCCAGGCGATCTTCTTGATGAGGTAGTCCTTGTTGCGCGAGCGCGTGGGCTCGCCAAACACCTCGCGGTGGCGGTCGCGGAGCTGGCCAACGGTCATCTCGCGCAGTGCGGCAAGCTGAGCGGCGACGCCAGCCATCGCCTCCCTTCCTTGCCGCTGCTTCTTGCGTCTTTGTGTCGTCATCATCGTCCTCCTTGGCTCGTGGAACTGTTTCCAGGGCTCCTGTGAACCCCGGCTCTCAGAGCCATGGAGGCGTTCTCTGGCGAGTTAAGCAACTCAATAAGCGAAGCAAATTCAGCCATTTGAGCCGTCCGCACAGGGATCGCATTTCTCTTGGTCAACGGAGTCCTGGGGCTCGTCGCGCAGAGGCCGGAACTTGCCGGCCGCTGGGCCTCGCCCTTGGCAGATCAGCGTCCACATCCCCTCTGCCAGGATCTCGATCACCTCTTCACGGGGGCTGCGCTGCCGGGGGAGCGCCATCCCGGATAGGCGATCACGAAGCGCCTCCCTCGCTCTCTCTTCCCTTTCGCGTCGTTCCATCGGCCAGGTCCTCCTGGCTGTGAAACGCGGTCTTCGAAGGCGAACTGGGACAGGTCCAGATGACGATTTCTGCGAACCGTAGCGGCAGCGGTTTACGTGGTGCGAGTGTGTGGAAGGGATGTCTGGCTATGGAGTTCGCCAGGGGAACATGCGAGCCCGCCGCCCGGCCATGCGCGCCTCGTCGTCCAGATCGCGCAGCAGGCGCTGCAGCTCGCGCAGGCTTTTGAGGTCGAGGGACTCCAGGTCGATGAGATAGCGCCGCCCCGCCTGCCGAGTCATCTCGGCACGAAGCCAATCGACGAGGCGGCGCTTCTCGTACTCGGTGCTCATCTACGCCTCGGGCGCGAAGAGCTCGGCGACATCGGTCTCGCCGGCTTCTTGGAGGTAGGCGTGCAGGGAGCGGCGGAAGAGGTCCATGCGGCTGCCCAGGCCCAGACGTTCGCGGGCCTCGTCGAGCTGGACCACCAGGTCGGCCTCCATGCGCAGGGGCAGCACCTTGAAGTCCGGCGGCGGCCCGTCGCCGTGGCGGCGCTGCACCGGCCCGACCCGGATGCGGCCCTTCTCGGCCTGGCGGATCTTCCATTTGAGGTAGCTTTTCTTGGCGCTGCCCGTGGGCCGTCCCACCTTCTCCTCGTACATGGTCTGTAGCTCCTGCACCGAGAGGTCGCGCAGCGGCGTACCCTGTTCTTCCTGGTCCTCGGTTTCTTGCGCGGGCTTCTCTGTCGGCTTGGCTTTGGCCGTGCGACGCTTCTTGGCGGGCTTGGCCTTGGCTTCGGCCGGGGTCTCCTCGGCCTTTGCCTCCAGCGCTTCGGTGATGCGCCGAATGAGGAACTTGCGGTTGGGTGCCCGCGTCTCCTCTCCCACGATCTCGGCGAAGCGTGCCTGCAGCTCGTTGAAATTCAGCTTCTCCAGGGCCTTCACTTGCTTTCTGATCTCCTTGTTCATCACGTGCCTCCTCGTTGTTTCGGGCCCGGCGTCCCCGCCGGACCACCCGGCGAGGAGCACCGGGTGGTTTCTCAGTCGTTCTCTCTGGGCAGCCCCTCGAAGGCTGCCAGGTCCACCGCCTTGGGGTCGCTGGTCACGAAGCTGAAGCGCCCCTCCTTCTCGATCCAGGGCTGGACCTCGATGCGGTCGTGGTCGGTGACGCCGCCGGCGCGGTCGATGTCCTGGTCGTCGTCAAGGTGGGCGTAGTCTGGGCCGTCCACATCAATGTCCGGCTTGGCGGCGTTCTTGAGGACCGCGACGATGCGGACCTTGTAGTCCTTCATGTAGCGGTGCTCGTCGCCGTGGTAGGTCGTGACTTTTCCTATGATCTGCTCCATCTCCGGGCTCCTTCCTGGTTTGTTCGCGCGTTGCATCGTGAGTACATACAGGCGTTGTTTCGCCGACACCTCAAGCTCTTTCCGCGAGGAAAGTCGTTTATTTTCAGGCGGTTGAATCTGGCGAGATGTTGCGGAGACGGAGGGCGGGAGCTGATTTCAGGCGGCGTTTCTGCCGCCCTTGGCGAGGTCGGAGATGGCCTCCTTGAGGGCGATCAGGGCGGCTTCGACCTTCGTGATCGCGGCGGTCTGGGCCTCGGCCATGGTGACCACCTTCTGGCTGAGGGTCTTGAGCTCGCGGTCCTTCTTCTCGTTGATGCGCCAAAAGGCCCAGCCCAGAATGGCGACGATTATGTGGAATCAAGGGTCAAGCCCTTTCGGGCATGTTCTACCGCCGCAACGCTGCAGCTCACCCGGCGTCTGCCCGGAGGGGGTCGGGTGGTTCGCC
>PDPC01000065.1 GCA_002747355.1 Pseudomonadota bacterium
AAAGGCGGTGAGATGGTGACCGCGCTGCTGCTCTCGCTCCGTGTCACAGCGGCTAGCGTAGCAGGTGTGAGAGAGCGCGCGAGGGCTAGGGCTTTCCAAACGCTTCCGGTAACTTAGAGATGCGCCCGGCCCCTCCCTTTGTGGGTTGAATCCCGAGCGAGCCTGCTGGTAGGATGCTCTACCGATAAGCGCCGAGAAAGACAGCGGGATTTTCGTGCTCCTGCGCGGTCGTCGGGTTCGCTCGAGGGCCTGTCTCCCGGCGTTCGTCGGAGGTCGGTGAGGGTAGCGCTACGCGGCATCCAGGCCGCTTGCGAAAACGAACGATGGCTGGCGCGCGACGACGCGGGGCGAACCGACCGTGGCGGGGCGAACCAGCGCGGGAAGAGGGCGGTCGGCGTGGCCGAGCGCTCCTCTCATAAGGGGCGCCGCAGGGCGCACCGCTGTGGAGAGGCCAGTTCATATGAGCTCCACGATGCAACATCACCTCGATGCGCTAAAGGATCGCCCCCACGACAGCCTGGTCTTGGGGGAGATCGTCAAGCTGCTCGGCTCGCGAGACAACCTCTCCACCGATGAGCGAGAGCTGCTCGATCAGGTCCGGGGGGAGCTGCGTCAGAGCGGCGATTGGTCCGCCCTGGTCGGGCTGATCGACGCTGAGCTGCCGGTGGTCGACCGCGATCGTCGAGCGGATCTGCTCGGTCTCAAGGGCCGCGTGCTCGAAGAGGAGCTCCTCGACGAGACGGCGGCGGTGGCCGCGTTCAAGGCCGCCCTCGAGCTACGTCCCGACGATCAAGAGATGCGCGACACCGTCGAGCACCTCGAGATGATGCGCGAGAACTGGCAGCGCATCGCGGAGAAGTACATCGAGGAGGCCGAGGCCGCCACCGATCGACAGCTCTCGACCAGCCTGCTGCTCTCGGCGGCCGAGGTGATCTGGCGCAACGAGCCCGGGGCCGCCCGGATCGAGGAGTGCCTGAGACGGAGCCTCGAGGTCGAGCCGCGCAACCGCAAGGCGAGCGGGCACCTCGAGCGGCTGCTCCGTGGTCAGGGGCGCTTCTCCGAGCTCGCCGCGCTGCTCGAGAGCCGCTCCTCGGTCGCGCCGACGCAGCAAGACCGCGTGTCGGCGCTCTTGGCGCTCGGCGACCTCTGGGCTGGAGACGTGGTCCTTCGCTCCCCAAAGGAGACCACGACGGAGGGCGATGAGCAGAGCCTCGACGCTGATCGCCCCAAGGCGATCGACTACTACCGTCGGGCCCTCGCGCTCGACGCGGCCTGCGATCGGGCGCTGCGCCGCTTGGTCGGGCTGCTCACCGCCGAAGAAGACTGGTCGTCGCTGGTCAAGGTTTATGAGGACGCCCTGAGGGCGCGGGCGCCGAGCGCGCAGGATCCAGGGATGCTGGTCCAGATCGGCCAGATCTATGCTCATAAGCTCGACGACGGGAGCCGCGCCGAGGAGTTCTTCCGACGGGTGCGCAAGGCCGACCCGACGCAGCGCGTGATGCTCGATTTCTACCGGGCTCACTATCGCAAGCAGGACGAGCCAGCGAAGATCCTCGCCCTCCTCGACACCGCCCAGCGCCTCGAGAAGGACGCCGAACGGCGGCTCGAGATCGCCCGCGAGATGGCTCAGGTCGCCGAGCATGACGTGGTCAATCTCGAAAAGGCGATCGACATCTGGAAGGGCACGCTGCGGTTGGCGCCCGCCGACGTCGAGGCGATGGAGGCGCTCAAGCGGCTCTATCGGGCGACGCATCCGCCAAAATGGAACGCGCTGCGAGAGCTGCTCAAAGAGGAGATCGACGGCCTCGAGGAGGGGCAGGTCGACCAGAAGATCGCCCTGCTCGAGGAGATCGTCGAGATCTACGCCGAGCACCTCAAGCTCGACGTGATGGTGGTCAACACCTACAACGCGATCCTCGATCTGCGACCAGAGCACCAGCCCTCGCTGCTCGCCCTCACCGAGCGCTACGAGCAGATGGGCCGCTGGAACGATCTCATCAACGTGCTCAACCGGCGCAAAGACGTCGAGCGCGAGACGGCCGGGAAGGTCGAGCTGCTGCACCGGGTGGTCTCGCTCTGGCTTGAGAAGTTCGGCAACCACTCGCAAGCGATCGCTCCCCTCGAGGAGATCCTCTCTTTGGAGCCGCTCGAGAGCGAGGCGCTGGGCAAGCTGCGGGAGATCCACAAACGCCGCCGCAACTGGCGTGCGCTGATCGACCTCCTCCGTCGCGAGGCGGAGCACCGCAGCGGCGAGGAGCGGCGCGCGCTGGCGCAGGAGATGGCCCGGGTCGCCTCCGAGCGCCTGGGCGACGCTGGCGAGGCGATCCAGGTCTGGAACCAGCTGCTCGAGCAAGATGACCGCGACGCGGAGGCGCTCGAGGCGTTGGCGGAGCTCTATCGACGGCAGGACCGCTGGGCGGCGCTGGCCGAGGTGCTGCATCGTCAGAGAGAAGCCGAAGCCGACGTCGAGCCCGCGCTGACGATCTTGGAGCAGCTTGGCGACATCTACACCAACCGGCTTCGCAGCTCCTCGACCTCGCCCGGCGCCGATGGCTCGGCGGCGGCGGTGGAGGTCTGGCGCGAGGTGCTCGAGCTGCGCCCCGAGCACCCCAAGGCGCTGGCCCTGCTTCGCGAGCTCTACGTGCAGCAGCGCCGCTGGGATGATCTCGAGGCGCTCTTTGGCGAACGAGCGCAGTGGGGCACGCTGGCTGAGACGCTGACCAACGCCGCCGATCGCTCTTCCGAGACGGGACTCAAGGTTCGGCTCTACTCCCGCGTAGGTGAGCTCTGCGCGACGAAGCTCGATAATCCAGAGCGGGCGGTGAAGGCCTATGAGCGAGTCCTCGCGGTCGCGCCAGGACACATCGAGACCTGCCGCGCGATCGCGCCGCTCTACCGGCAGACCGAGCGGTGGAGTCGGCTCCTGTCGATCTACGAAGGGCTCCTCGACGGCACCGAAGAGCTCGCCGAGAAGCTCTCCCTGCTGGCCAATATCCGCGACATCTGCGAGCAGCAGCTGGGCTCGCGCCAGCTAGCCTTCAGCTGGTGTGCCCAGGCGTATCGGCTAGCCCCCGACGACATTCAGCTCGATGCCGAGCTCTTGCGCCTGGCCGCCGCCTCGGAGGCCTGGGAGGAGCTGGCCGGTGTCTACGACGAGCGGGTCTCGCAGCTTGAAGACCCCGCGATGAAGCAGGCGCAGCTGCGCCGGGTTGCGGAGCTCTGCGCCGAGCAGCTGCACCGCCCCGAGGACGCTGAGAAGTATCACCTGGCGCTGCTCGAGATCGACGAGACGGACAGCGACGCCCTCGAAGCGCTAGAGCAGATCTACAGCTCTAGGCAGCGCTGGTCGGAGCTCGTCTCCGTGATCGAGCGGCAGGCCGCGCTGGCCGACGGTGGGGCGGCGACGGGCGAAGAGACCGTCGACAAGCTCTTCAAGGTTGCCTTCGTGCAAGAGGAGCGGCTGGCCGATCCGGCGGCGGCGATCGAGACCTACGCCCGCATCGCCGAGGCGGATCCCAACGACCTGCGCGCGCTGCGCTCTCTCGAGCGCCTCTATCACGTCCGCAACGAGTGGTCGAAGCTGGTCGAGGTGCTCCAGCGGCAGCTGACTCTCGTCGACGATGACGACACGAAGGTCGAGATCCTCCACGGCCTCGGTGAGCTCTACGCCGACGAGCTGAGAGATCGCGCGGCGGCGATCGACGCGCTCGAGCGCGCGCTGAGGATCGACGTCAACCACCGCCCGACGGCGCTGGCGCTCGAGCAACAGCTCGTGGAAGAGGGCGACCACCGCCCGCGGGTCGCCAGGCTGCTCGAGCCGATCTACGAGCGCGCTGAAGACCACGAGAAGCTCGCCGCCGCCCTCGAGGTACTCTTCGATGAGGCGCGCGATGACGAGGGGCTAGACGAGGCGGCGAAGCAGCTGCTCCGCCGGCTGCAGGTGCTCTACGACAAGCGGCTGGGCAACCACGACCGGGCGCGATGGGCCGCTGCAGAGCTCTTCGCCGCCGACATCTCCGATCACGAAGCGCGACGAGACCTGGCGCGGCTGGCCGAGCAGACCGAGAAGCATGAGGTCTTCGCGCAGGCGCTCGAGCAGGCGCTCGACAAGGTCGAAGATGACACGGCGCTCGAGCTGGCGCTGCGCTGGGACCTGGCGCGTGCCCTGGACGGCCCGCTCTCGCGGCCCGAGGACGCCGAGGAGCACGTCCGTCGCATCGTCGAGCTCGATCCCTCGCACTCCGACGCCTTCGGGCTGCTCGAGCGGATCCTGCGCGACAAGGGCAAGTGGCAGGAGCTGCGTGATGTGCTCCATCACCGTCGCGACCTCGCCGACGACGTCGACGAGAGGCGCCATATCCTGGCCCAGATCTGCGCGCTCAACGAGGACGTCCTCGGCGACGATGGGGCGGCGATCGAGGCCTACGAGCAGATGCTCGTGCTCAAGCCCGGAGACGAAGAGGCCGTGCGGGCGCTCGAGCGACATTACCGCGACGGCGAGCGCTGGAGCGACCTGGCGGACTTCTACGGGCGTCGCCTCGACCACGCGAAGAGCGGTGATGAGGCGGCGGATCTGAAGGTGCAACAGGCCGAGGTGCGCGCTCGCGAGCTCGCCGAGGTCGGCGCCGCGCTCGATCTCCTCGAGGATGTCGTGAGCACCAACGCCGAGCATGAGGGTGCGACCTCCCTGCTCGAGCTCCTGCTCACCGAGGACGAGGAGCGGCGCCGGATCACGGAGATCCTCGAGGGCATCTATCAGCGCAGCATGCGCTGGAAAGACCTCGTCACCGTCCTCGCGATCCGCCGCGAGCTCTCCGAGGATCGCGATGAGCAGGTCGAGCTCCTCACCCGGGTGGCTCGTCTCTCGGAGGAGCAGACCGAGGACCTCGAGACCGCGTTCTATCGCTACTGCGAGGCGCTGCGGATCGAGCCAGAGGCCGCCGAGATCCAGGACGCGGTTAAGCGCTTGGGCGAGCAGCTCGAGCTCTGGGAGGCCGAGGCGCGGGCCTGGGAGGCCGCCCTCGAGGCTGCAGATGAAGAGGATGTGGCGCTCTCATCGAAGCTGATCGCGGAGCTGGCGAGGTTGCAAGATGAGCGCCTTGACGCGCCGGAGGAGGCGACGGCGAGCTACCAGCGCTTGCTCGAGCTCGACCCGGACAACCCAGAGACCGGGCTCGTCGCGACCGAGGCGCTGGCTCGTCTCTACGAGGCCGCGCAAGATTGGCGCGCGCTGGTCGACGTGTTGGGCAAGCGGCTGAGCTGGGTCGCCGAGCGAGAGCAGCGCCTCGATCTGCTGGCCCGGATGGGGCGCATCGAGGATGACCTGCTCGAGCAGCCTGCCGAGGCGATCGAGATCTACCGCAAGCTGCTCGAAGAAGACCCCTCATCCGAGGAGGCGCTCGACGCGCTCGAGCGGCTCTACCTGGCGGCCGATCGCTGGCTCGATCTGATCGGGATCCTCAGGCGACGTGTCGATTTGGCCGAGCAGAGCGAGGTCCGGCAGCAGCTCTGGCGTCGCGTCGCGCAGCTCTACGAGGAGCAGCTCGAGGACGCCGAGGAGACGATCAACGCGCAGCTCGCCGTGCTCGAAGAGAACCACGACGACGCGGAGGCGCTCCACGTGCTCTCACGGCTCTATCGCGCGGCCGAGCGCTGGCCCGAGCTGATGGAGATCCTCGAGCGGCAGATCTCGCTCGCGGAAGAAGAGGGCGAGGCGCGTCGTGACCGGCTCTTCGAGGCGGCAGAGATCTCACACCGACACCTCCACGATCTGGCGCTCGCCATCGAGCGCTACCGCGAGGTGCTCAACGGAGATCGCGGGCATCGCGGCGCCCGTGAGGCCTTGGCGGAGCTGCAGGATAACGAAGACTACGGTCTGACCGTCTGCGAGATCTTGGGGCCGATCTACCGAGAGGATGGGGATTGGGACGCGCTGATCAAGGTCCACGAGCTGCAGGCCGAGCGTGCGTCCGCGGTCAGCGAGAAGGTCGAGCTGCTGCGCACCATCGCGACGATCCATGAGGACGCTCGTGATGAGCTCGGCGACGCCTTCGCGGCCTATCGGCGCGCCCTGGTGGCCGCGGCGAGCGAGCCGGAGCTTGAGCAGCTGGTCGACACGCTGGTCCGCGTAGCCAGCGCGACGGGCGATCACGAGGGGCTCGTCTCTGCGCTCGAGGGGGTCGCCAACGAGGTGCTGGACCTCGAGCAGCGCAAGCGGATCCACAGCATCTGCGCGGCGACCACGCGCGACGAGCTCGACGACCTGTCGCGCTCCGAGCAGCACTTCCGGGCGCTGCTCGACATCGAGCCGGAGCACGAAGACGCGCTCGAGGCGCTCGAGGAGATCTACAGCAAGACGGAGGCCTGGGAGTCGCTGCTCGAGATCCTCTCGCGGCGTATCGAGCTGGTCGCCGCCGACGCGCTCCGCGTCGAGCTGCTGGTGCGCGCCGCCGAGCTCTACAGGGACCAGCTGAAGCGGGCCGATGACGCCATCGCCAGCTTCGAGCGGGTGCGGGAGTACGAGCGCGACCACGAGGCGACCCTCGACGCCCTCGATGGCCTCTACGGACAGACCGAACGCTGGCCAGACCTCGCCGATCTCCTCTCGTATCGCGCAGAGCTCGCCGAGGACGTCGACCAACAGGTCGAGCTCTACTACCGCCTCGCGGAGCTCCGGGCGGGTCAGCTCGCCGAGCCGCGAGCGGCGCTCTCTGCCTACGAGAGGCTGCTCGAGGCCTCGCCGAGCCACGGGGCCACGGTGGAGAAGCTCGAGGGGTACCTCGACGATCTCGAGCTCGGCGAAGAGGCAGCGCGGCTGCTCGAGCCGATCTATAGCTCACGTCAAGACTGGCCCAACCTGATCACGATCTACGAGATTCGCCTCGCCGCGGCGGAGGACGCTGCGGATCGGTTGGCGCTGATGACCCGCATCGCCCAGCTCTATGAGGAGCAGCTCGAAGATCTCGAGGGCGCCTTCACCTGGTATGGCAAGGTCTTCCTCGAGAGCCCGACAGAGGGCGGGATCCGAGAACAGCTGATGCGGCTAACCGGCATCCTCGACTGCTGGGAGGCGCTGGCCAACGTCTTCACGCGCTACCTCGACGAGAACCTCGCCGAAGACGACACCAGCCGCGAGATCGCGCTGCTGGTCGGCCACCTCTATGACGACAAGCTCTACACCTGGCAGCCAGCGAAGGAGAGCTTCGAGCGCGTCCTGCGCAACAACCCCGCCGACGAGGAGGCCTTCCGCCTGCTCGAGCAGCTGCTGATGCGTCATGAGCAGTGGCAAGAGCTGCTCGAGCTCTACCGCAACACGGTCGACGCGACCCTCGACTCCTCCAAGCGCCGCGATCTGATGTTCAAGATCGCCCGGGTCTGGGAGGAGGCCCTCGAGGATATGACCGCGGCGATCGAGTCCTACCAGCAGATCCTCGACGAGGATAACGACCAGCAGGCGGTGGACGCTCTCGAGCGTCTCTACCGAGACACGGAGCGCTGGGAGGACCTCTGCGAGCTGATCAATAGGCAGATGGACTACGTCGACGACGCCGAAGCGCTGATCGAGATGAAGTTCTCCCTCGGCATGATCTACGAGGAGAAGCTGCTCAACCTCGGCGCGGCGATCGACCACTATGAAGAGGTGCTCGTTCGCGATCCGGGCCACGAGGCCGCGATCGCGGCGCTGGAGCAGCTCGTGATGGATCGGGAGCAGCGCTTCCGCATCGCTCAGATCCTCGAGCCGATCTACCGCAACGCTGACGAGTGGGCGAAGCTGGTGGTGATCTATGACGCGCAGCTGGCGTTCATCGAGGACTCCGACCGCCGCGTGTTTCTGCTCAAGGAGATCGCGCGGCTGCACGAGGAGCGCGGCGGCAGCCTCGAGCTGGCCTTCCGCGCGCTCTGTCGCGCCTTCGAAGAGAACCCGGAGGATAGCGAGAGCCTGGTGGAGGCGGAGCGCCTCGCCGATCAGCTTGGGATGTGGGCATTCATCGTCGCCTTGCTCGAGCGCTGTGTCGACAAGACCTACGACTTCGATCTGCAGGCGCGACTTCATACCCGCGTGGCGCAGCTGCTCGAGGACGAGCTCGACAACCCGGAGGGCGCCGTCGACGCCTGGCGGCGTGTGCTTGGGGTCCGCGACGACGACGAGAACGCGATGACCTCGCTGCTGCAGCTGCTCGAGCTGCTCGAGCGATGGCAGGAGCTGGTCGACCAGCTGCGGCGCAAGGCCGAGCTCTCGCCGGACCCGGGCGAGCAGCAGCGCGCCTTCGAGCGGATCGCCGAGATCTACAGCGAGCAGCTCCCGGATCCCGTCGCGGCGGTGGATGCCTGGCGCCAGGTGCTGGGCCTCGACCCGGCCAGCGGCCGGGCCCTCGATGCGCTAGAGCGGCTCTACATCGCCTCTGAGGAGTGGATCGAGCTGATCTGGGTCTACCAACGCAAGCTCGAGCTCACCGACGATCCAGAGCTCTGGCGTGAGCTGCAGCTCGCCGTGGCGCGCTGCTACGAGGAGCGGTTGGAGGATAACTTCGAGGCGATCAACGCGCTGAAGGCGATCCTCGAGCGCGACGACGCCGACGGGAACGACGGACAGAGGCGAGAGGTGATCGACGCCCTCGATCGGCTCTACACGCGGGAGGCGCTGTGGAGCGATCTGCTCGAGATCGTCGAGGCCAAGGCGGAGCTCGTCGACGGCGACGAGGTCAACGGCCTGCGCTTCCGAGCGGGGGCTATCCTCGCCAACGAGATCGGCGATCTCGATGGCGCGATCGAACGCTTCGAGCGTGTGGTGAGAGACGACCCACGAAACGAGGCTACGGCCGAGGCGCTGGAGAAGCTGCTCGATGACGAGGGGCAGCGGGTCCGCGTGGCCCTGGTGCTCGAAGAGATGTACAAGGCCCGGGCCGATGTACCGGCGCTGATCCGGGTGATGGAGACGCGCCTCACCACCATCGCCGATCCTCAGGAGCGGCGCGACGTCCTGGTGCGTGTCGCGGAGCTGGCCGAGGAGGGGCTCGACGATCAGCGCGCCGCCTTCGAGGCCTTCGGTCGGGCTCTCGCCGAGGATCCCGCCGATGAGCAGGTTCACGGTGAGCTCGACCGTCTCGGCGCGGGGCTTGGGGCCACCAAGGAGCTCGTCGACGTCTACGCTGAGCGCCTCGACGAGATCTACGACATGGATCTCGGGCGGCGCTTGAACCTCAAGCTGGCCAGGATGCTCGAAGACGTGCTCGAGGATGACGAGCGCGCCGAGCAGCACTTCCGGATGGCGCTCGACGCTGGCGGCGACGAGCGCGAGCCGCTAGAGGCCCTCGATCGGGTGCTCGAGCGACAGAAGAAGTGGGATGACCTGCTCGAGATCCTAGAGCGGCGGGTGCAAGCCGTGACCTCGCCCAGCGAGCAGGCCGAGTTCAGCTATCGCGCTGGCCAGATCCGCAAGGAGGAGCTCGACGACATAGACGGGGCCTTCGCCGCCTACCGCAGCGCGCTGGAGCAGGATCCGACGCACGCTGGCGCGCGAGAGGCGATGGAGGCGCTCGCTAACGAGGAGCTCTACCGGACCAGCGTGCTGGACGTGCTCGAGCCGATCTACGAGCAGGCCAGCGACTTCGGCAAGGTGGTCGAGCTGCTCGGCTTGCGGCTGACGACGTTGGTCGATCCGATCGAGCGCTTGGGGCTCTACGAGCGTATCGCTAAGATCTCCGAGGAGCAGCTGGGCGACGAGCAGGCCGCCTTCGAGGCCTACGCCGACGGCTTGATCGAGGAGCCCTCGAACGCGACGGTGCTCAATGAGCTCGAGCGGCTCGCGGAGGCGCTTGGCAGCTATGAGGCGCTGGCGGCCAAGGCCGCCGCGGTGTTGGAGAACGATCAGCTCTCGGATGACGCCATACGCGAGCTCGGGTTGCGCTCGGCGGGCTGGCATCGGGATAGGCTCGGACAGCCCGGCGAGGCAGAGGCGCAGCTGCAGCGCGTGCTCGAGGCCTTGCCCGACTGCCGGGAGGCGCTGAGGGCGCTGGAGGCTATCTACAAGCGGGGTAGCCGCTTCGAGGAGCTCGCTGGCGTGCTCGTGCGTCGCGCGGAGCTCATCGACGACTCATTCAAGAAGCGCGAGCTGCTCACCGAGGTGGCGCGGCTGCGGGAGGACGCCCTCGACGACGACGCCGGGGCGATCGAGGCCTGGCGAGCGGTGCTCGATGTGGACGAACTCGATCGAGCCGCGCTCGAGGCGCTGAGGCAGCTCTATGAGCAACAAGAACAATGGCCCGAGCTGCTCGACGTACTGACACGCCTCGCTCCGCTGGCCGACGACGCCAGCCGGCAGGTGGCGCTGCGCAAGCGTGCGGCAGAGGTGCAGCGGGATAACCTCGATGATCTAGAGGGGGCGATCGACTGCTACCGGGACGTGCTCGACCTGGAGCCGCGGGACGAGGAGGCCCTGAGCGGCCTTGAGGCGCTTCAGCGACAGCGAGAGGACTGGCCGGCGGTCGAAGGGGTCCTGATGCGCAGACTCGAGGGGCTCGAGGGCACAGCCCGTATCGAGATCTTCCAGGCGCTGGCAGAGCTCTCCGCCGACAAGCTGGACAACGCTGGCGCGGCCTCCGGGTACCTGCAGCAGATCCTCGACGAGGAGCCACGGCATGAGGGCGCCTACGCCCGCCTGGAGGCGCTGTTGCGCCGCCAGGAGCAGTGGTATGACCTGGTCGAGCTGCTCCGTAAGCGAGCCGGGCTCTTGCTCGGTGATGGCGACGCGGGCGGCTCAGTGCGCAAGCTCGTCGCCGTAGCGCGAGTCTGGACGGATCACCTCGAAGACCCAGAGGCGGCAGCCGAGGTGCTCGAGGAGGTGTTGCAGCAGGACGAGACGAACGTCACGGCGCTCGCGGAGCTGGCGCGGCTCTACGAGACCACGCAGCAGTGGGATAAATGCCTCGAGGTCCTCGACAAGGCCGCGGCCCTCGACCCCTCCGATGACGAGCAAGCCGAGCTCGAGTTTCGCAAGGCGCAGGTGCTCCTGGCGCGCGGTGGCGGGGACGCCGCTACGATCCGCGCGCACTATGAGAAGGCGCTGGAGCTCTCGCCGACGCATGGCGAGGCGGCGGGGGCGCTGGAGACGCTGGCGCGGGAGGAGGGCGACTGGGCTCGAGTGGCCGAGCTGATCGAGCTGCGGAAAGGCGACGTACAGGGCGACGAACTCTTGGCGTTGCTGCGCGAGCTGGGGATGCTCTATCGAGACAAGCTCGATCAGGCGGAGCGCAGCGTTCAGACCTGGGAGCGCGCGCGGGAGCTGGCGCCAAAGGACACCGGCGTGCTGGTGCCGCTGGCGGAGGCTTATTGTAGCGCCGACCGCCTCGACGACGCCGAGCCGATCCTGGGCGAGCTGGTGGATGCCGCGGGTAACCGGCGCAGCAAGGAGCTTGCGCGCTACCTCCAGCTCCTCGGGGTGGTCGCCGAGCGCCGCGGGGACATCGAGGCTGCCCGCGGACAATACGAGAAGGCCTACCGCATCGACAGCACCAGCGGTCCAACGCTGGTCGCCCTCGGGCGCGTCTACATGCAGCAGAACGACTGGCAGAACGCGCGGCGGATCTACCGCTCGATGCTGCTACAGAACCCCAAGAATGACTGGGGTATCAGCCGCGCCGACATCTTCGGCGCTCTGGGCAAGATACACGCCGCGCTCGGCGAGAACGCCAAGGCCAAGAGCATGCTCGAGCGCGGTCTCGAGATCGAGCCTGACAACGCCGCCCTCAAAGAGACCCTCGACGCGCTGGGCTGAGAAGAGGGGGCTGAGAGACGAAGGGGCGGCGGGCCCGGCCGCTCCGCCGCCTACGGAGAAAAGGCTACTTGCCGAACTCGATGCCCTGGGCGAGCGGCAGCTCGGTGCTGTAGTTGATCGTCACGGTCTGACGGCGCATATAGGCCTTCCAGGAGTCGCTGCCGGCCTCGCGGCCGCCGCCGGTCTCCTTCTCGCCGCCGAAGGCGCCGCCGATCTCGGCGCCGCTGGTGCCGATGTTGATGTTGGCGATGCCGCAGTCCGATCCCTCGCTGGAGAGGAAGCGCTCACCGTAGCGCATGTTCAGCGTGAACATCGCCGAGGAGAGGCCCTGGGGCACGTTGTTCTGGATCGCGATCAGCTCGTCGACGCTCTGGGCCTCGATGGCGTAGAGGATCGGCGCGAAGGTCTCCTCTTGCACAATCGGCATGTCGGCCTTGGCCTTGACGATCGTCGGCTCGACGTAGCAGCCGCTCGGCATCCCCGCCATCACCTTGCCACCGCAGAGGATCTCGCCGCCCTGCTCCTTGACCAGCTTCAGCGCGTTCTCGTAGTCGGCGACCGCGCTCTCGGCGACCAGCGGTCCCATCACCGTGGTCTCGGCGAGGGGATCGCCGATGCGCACCTGAGCGTAGGCCTTGACCAGCCGGTCGAGGACCTCACCGGCGATGGGTTTCTGCAAGAGCAGCCGGCGCGTCGAGGTGCAGCGCTGCCCGGCGGTGCCGACGGCGCCGAAGAGCGTGGCGCGGATCACCAGGTCGAGGTCGGCGCCCTCGGTGACGAGCACGGCGTTGTTGCCGCCAAGCTCGAGGATGGTGCGGCCCAGACGCGCGCCGACCTGCTCGCCGACGATCTTGCCCATCGCCGTCGACCCCGTGGCGCTGACCAGTGGCACGCGGCCGTCTCGTGGCAGCTTGCGGCCCGTTTTCCCCGTGAGCAGCGAAAAGATCTGCGGTGCGCCGGTCTTCTCGACCACGCGCTCGCAGATCTTCTGCACCGCCAGCGCCGTGAGCGGTGTGTGGTGCGAGGGTTTCCAGATCGTGCTGTCGCCGCAGACGGCGGCGATCGCCGCGTTCCACGACCAGACCGCGACGGGGAAGTTGAAGGCGCTGATCACGCCGACGTTGCCAAGAGGATGCCACTGCTCGTACATCCGATGGCCCGGGCGCTCGCTGTGCATCGACAGCCCGTAGAGCTGCCGAGAGAGGCCGACGGCGAAGTCGCAGATGTCGATCATCTCCTGCACTTCGCCGATGCCCTCGGGCAGGATCTTGCCCATCTCCAGGGTCACCAGCTGACCCAGCGGATCGCGCAGGCGGCGCAGCTCGTCGCCGAGCTCGCGGATCACCTCGCCTCGGCGCGGAGCCGGCCAGCGGCGCCACTCCCGAAAGGCCGCGTCGGCAGCCGCGAGCACCTGCTCGTACTCATGCTCGGTGGCGGTCTTGACGGTGGCGATAGTGTTGCCGTCGATTGGCGAGACGGACGCCAGCTCGGGGCCCTCGCCTGGCAGCCAACGATCGGCGTATACGCCGGAGTTGATCTGCTCAATGCCCAACTGCTCGAGAATCTCTTTCATGGTCTTGACCTTTGACTAACCTGGGGGACAGCTCGGCGGGCCGACGGCGCCGCCGGACCTGCCACTTTCATCCTTGACGTCTAGCATGTTCGCCGGCTTTTCGTACCCCTCCAGCGGCCTGGTTGGAGAGAGCCGTCGTCAGTTGACCCTAGCGGAGTGGCCGACTAGGCTCGCGCCGTCATGGGCAAGCAGCGCCTGACTCTCGCCGATTTCGACTACGATCTGCCGCCGGATCAGATCGCCCAACGGCCGCCTGCGCGCCGCGACGGCGGGCGGCTGATGGTGCTGCGTCGCGACTCGAAGGAGGTGACCCACGCCTCCATTGGCGAGCTCCCCGGGCTGCTGCCCGCAGACGCCCTCGTGGTGATCAACGACTCGAAGGTGCTCCCGGCCCGGCTTCGCGCGAAGCGGGCGACCGG
This sequence comes from Pseudomonadota bacterium, assembly GCA_002747355.1. Lineage (GTDB taxonomy): Bacteria > Myxococcota_A > Polyangia. Next base: position 13,766 of record PDPC01000065.1, read on the forward strand.
CGGGCGAGTCGAGTTCTTGCTGCTCGAGCGGATCAGCGTGGGGCGCTGGACCTGCATGTTCCGCGCCTCGAAGGGGCTCCGCTCCGGGGAGATCCTGCAGCTGCTCACACCAGATCCCAAAGACAGCGCCGAGGCCCCTTCGACCGCGCGGGTGAAGGTCTGCAACGCGCCCTACGAGGGACGCTGCCAGATCAGCCTCGACGAGGACTGGATCTACCGCCTGGGTGCGATCCCCTTACCGCCGTACATCCAGCGGCCGGCAGACGACCGTGACGTTGAGCGCTACCAGACGGTCTATGCCGCCGAGGAGGGCTCAGTGGCCGCCCCGACAGCAGGCTTGCATCTCACCAATGGCCTGCTGTCCGCCCTCGAGGAGCGGGGCATCGAGCTGACCCGGGTGACCCTCCATGTGGGCCCCGGGACCTTCGTCCCCGTGCGCCAAGACGATCCGGACGAGCATCGGATGGACGAGGAGCGCTACGAGGTCAGCCAGCGATCGGCCGCAGCGATCGCCCGCGCTCGGAGCGCCGGACGACCGATCATCGCTGTTGGCACGACGGTGGTGCGGACGCTCGAGGCTTCGGCGGGGTTGGCCGCGGCGCGTCGCACTGATCTTTTCATCCGCCCTGGCTACGAGTTCAACGTGGTCTCTGGGCTGATGACCAACTTCCACCTGCCGCGCTCGACGCTGCTGATGCTGGTCTGCGCGTTTCGAGGGCGGGAGCGCGTGCTCGCCGCCTATCGCGAGGCCGTGGTGGCAGGTTATCGCTTCTACAGTTATGGCGACGCGATGCTCCTGCTCTAGCCTCCGCCGCATCTAGCCCGGATCTCATCCGATGCACGATGGACGTTTGCAGTTTTCGATCGAGGCGCGCGACGGCGAGGCCCGCGCGGCGCGCGTGAGCTTGCCGCGGGGGAGCTACGAGACCCCGATCTTCATGCCCGTTGGTACCTACGCGACGGTGAAGGCGATCACGCCGGAGGAGCTCGAGACCCTCGGCGCCCAGGTCATCCTCTCCAACGCCTACCACCTGTTTCTCCGCCCGGGGCACGAGCGCGTGCGGCGCCTCGGCGGGCTCCAGCGCTTTATGGGCTGGGAGCGGCTGATCCTCACCGACTCGGGGGGCTACCAGCTCTTCTCGCTGCGCCAGCAGATGACGATCGACGAGGACGGTGTGCGCTTTCGCTCTCCTATCGATGGTTCGCCGCGGCGGCTCGGTCCGGAGCGCGCGATGGCCGTCGAGGCTGCGCTCGGCTCCGATATCGCGATGGCCTTCGACCACTGTGCGCCGAGCGACGCCTCCAAGGACGCGATCGTCGCGGCCCTCGAGCGCACCACGCGCTGGGCGCGGCGTTGCGTCGGTGAGCCGCGCCCCGACCATCAGGCGCGCTTCGGGATCGTTCAGGGCGCGCTGGATCTCGAGCTGCGCGAACGCCATGTCGCCGAGCTGACCCCGCTGGGCTTCGACGGCTATGCCCTCGGGGGCCTCTCGGTGGGCGAGGCGCCACCGGAGATGCATCGGGTGGTGCGCGCCGTGGCCCCCCGCATGCCCGCGGACCGGCCGCGCTACCTGATGGGCGTCGGCAGGCCAGAAGATCTCATCGTCGCCATTGGTGCAGGGATCGACATGTTCGATTGTGTGATGCCGACGCGCCACGCTCGCAACGGTCAGCTCTTCACGGCGACTGGCCGAATCGTCATCACCAACGCCGAGCATCGCGACGCCGACGCGCCGATCGACGACGATTGCTCCTGCGCGGTCTGCCGTCGCTTCAGTCGGGCTTACCTGCGCCACCTCTATACGGCGAAGGAGATCCTCTACAGCAGGCTGGCGACGTATCACAACCTACACGCCTTCATCTCGCTGGTCCGCCGGGCCCGTGAAGCGATCCGTGAAGGTCGCTACGCGGCCTTCGCTGCGGCCGAGTTGGCTGCGCGGGGCGAAGGGAGCCGTTGACCGTCTTCGGCAATTTTGCTAGATAAATCCGTCTTTTGCCGAAGGACTGCGGCTAAAGACGAAAAGAACGTGTAATCGTCGACGGTTAGCAGCCGGCGATGTGGAGGTCGTGTCTTGACCTATGTGCAGTGGATCGAGTTGTTGGCCCAGGCGGAGGGCAAGGGCGGGGGAAGCGCCGTACCCGGTGGCTGTGGTGGCGGGTTGATGAACCTGGCGCCGATGCTGCTGATGTTCGCCGTGTTCTACTTCCTCCTCATCCGCCCACAGCAGAAGAAGGCCAAGATGCATCGCGAGATGTTGGCCAACCTCAAGCGGGGCGACAAGATTATCACCAACGGCGGCATGCTCGGCACCGTGACCGGCCTGACCGACCGCTACCTGACCATCGAGGTCGCCGAGAAGATCCGCTTGCGAGTGCTGCGCTCACATGTGCTCGGCAAGCAGGCCGAGGTCGATGGCGAGGAGCAGAAGTAGGCATCTCGAAGGCCTGCTGGCAGTCGGCGGTGCTTCTCACCGTCGCGAGTTACCGGTCTCCAGCGGATCGGCTGATTAACGCCCGTTAGCAAGATGGCATGATCGATGGAACGTAAGTGGTGGTGGAAGACGATCGGGATGCTGCTGCTCGTCGTGCTGGCCGTGGCGCACCTCGTGCCCACGGTGGTCGGTGAGGAGAGCCTCCCCAAGTGGTACACCAAGTACATCAAGGCCAAGCTGAACCTCGGCCTCGACCTCCAGGGCGGTATTCACCTGGTCTTCGAGGTGCAGGTCGACAAGGCCGTCGCCGACAAGGCCGACCGCATCGCTGCTGATATCGAGGAGCGGCTGCGGAAGGATAAGAAGATCCGGGTTCGGATCGAGCACGAAGGGCGCGATGACCTGATCGTCACCTTCCTCAAGCCGGCTGAGATCAAGAAGTTCGACAAGAAGTTCTTCGCCCCGTTTCGCTCGAACCTTGATGAGGTCGAGCGCGACGAGGCCAAAGGCAAGCTCCGCCTCAAGATGGACGAGAAGTACGTCAAGGAGGTCCAGGAGTACGCCATTCGGCAGGCGGTGGAGACGATCCGCGGCCGCGTCGACCAGTTCGGTGTCGCCGAGCCGACGATCCTGCGCAAGGGGCGCGACATCGTCGTCGAGCTTCCTGGTCTCAAGAAGAAAGACTTCGATCGGGTCAAGCGGAACATCGGCCGCACGGCGCAGCTCGAGTTCAAGATCCTCGACGACGAGTCGGGCTTCATGGCGGAGGCGGGAAAGAAGGCTCCCAAGGGCATCGAGGTCCGCAGCGACAGCTACGACGGCAAGAAGAATGGCGCGGTCAGCTACACCTACTTCCAGAGCAAGGACAAGAAGGCGCTGCTGGCCTTCATCGCGTCGCTCAAGGTACCCAAGAACCGCGAGATCATGCTCGGCGAGCAGTTCGCCAAGGATAAGAAGGGCAACCCGCTACCCGACAAGATCTACGTCACCCATTACCTTCGTCGCCGTACAGAGCTCACCGGCGATTACATCACCGACGCCGAGGTGCAGTTCGACAACCAGAGCGGTCGTCCCGAGGTCAGCTTGACCTTCGACCGCACGGGCGCCGACATCTTCGCCCGCGTGTCCGGCGACAACGTCGGCAAGCGTATGGCGATTGTTCTCGACGAGAAGGTCAACTCCGCGCCGGTGCTGCAAGAGCGAATCGGCGGCGGTCGCGCCCGGATCACCTTGGGTGGCTTCAAGGATCCCTTCAAGCTCCAGGAAGAGGCTCATGACCTCGCTGGTGTGCTGCGCAGCGGCGCGCTGCCCGCGCCGCTCCGAAAGACCTTCGAGCGTCAGGTTGGCCCGACGCTGGGCAGAGACGCGATCCAGAAGGGCTCCATGGCCTTCTTGATCGGTCTCAGCCTCGTGATTCTGTTCATCCTCTACTACTACCGCGGCGCCGGACTGATCTGCGACATCGCGCTGGCAGTGAACTTCCTGTTCATCGCCGCGATCATGGCGGGTTTTCAAGCGACCCTGACGTTGCCTGGTATCGCGGGGCTCGTGCTCACCATCGGAATGGCGGTGGACGCCAACGTCATCATCTACGAGCGCATTCGCGAGGAGGCGGCGCTCGGCAAGTCACCGCGAGCCTCGGTGGACGCCGGCTACTCCCGCGCCTTCTGGACCATCTTCGACGCCCAGCTGACAACGGCCATTGCGGCCATCGTGCTCTTGCAGTACGGCTCCGGCCCGATCCGCGGCTTCGCCCTGACGCTGCTGATCGGCATCATCTGCTCGATGTTCACTGGCATCGTCGTCACCCGGCTGCTCTTCGACGTTGTCGTGGGCAAGTTCAAGCCGCAGAAGCTGAGCATCTGAGGAGCTACCGATGGCCCAGTGGATCAAACCCGATATCAACATCGACTTCGTCGGCCAGCGGCGGAAGTTCTGGACGATCTCGACCCTCGTCGTCGTGGCCGGCCTCGTGGCGATGGTCGCCAACGTGTTCCTTCGCGGCAGCGCGCTGAACTACGGCACGGACTTCCGCGGTGGCTCGCAGATCCAGATCGAGTTCTCCAAGCCCGTCACGATCGCCCAGATCCGTGGGGCGCTGAAGAGCGCGAGCTATAAGAACGCCGAAGTCGTCAAGATGCAGGCGGCTGACCGGACGCATTTCTTCATGCTCCGGCTCACCGAGGTCTCCTCCTTCAGCGCCGCCGAGCAGAAGCGCGCGAAGAAGGCCGTACAAGACGCCTTCCCCAATCAGCTGAAGAAGTTCGACTACCGTGAGGGTGGTGACAAGGTCTACATCCAGTTCAAGCAGTCGATGAAGATCGACATCGCGGCGGAGCAGGCCATCAAGGCCGAGGCGCGAGCCAAAGCCAAGGCCGCCGAGGCGAAGGCCATGGGGAAACGTCCCGAGGCGAAGAAGCCCGAGGCGAAGAAGCCCGAGGCGAAGAAGCCCGAGGCGAAGAAGCCGTCGGTCGCGCCCACCAGCGCGCCATCGAGCGCTCCCGCGAAGGCCGACGAGAAGGCACCGTCGGTCGCGCCCACCAGCGCACCGTCGAGCGCTCCCGCGAAGAAGGCCGACGCCAAGAAGGGCCCCGCCGTCTCGGTACAGCTCGCCGCGATTCTGCGTAAGGCCAAGATCGAGGTCAACCAGGTGCAGCTCTTCGGCCGCGCCGAGGATCGCGCCTTCGAGGTCTCCCTTGGCGGCCTCGGTGCCGACCTCGAGAAGATCTTCGACAAGGCGTTCGGCAAGGGCTCTGTCAAAGACATCCCGCAGGCCGAGTCCGTCGGCGCCAAGATGGGCAAGCAGCTGCGTAACGACGGTATCAAGTCGGTGCTCTACGCCCTGCTGCTGATGCTGGTCTATATCGCCTTCCGCTTCGACTTCCGCTATGCCCCCGGCGCCGTCGTCGCGCTCGCGCACGACGTGCTCATCACCGTGGGCCTCTTCGCCATCACCTGGACGGAGTTCAGCCTGCCGGTCGTCGCTGCGCTGCTGACGATATCCGGCTACTCGATCAACGACACCATCGTCGTCTACGACCGCATCCGCGAGAACGTGGCCCGCCTCCGCGACCGCAAGTTCCCGCTGGTGGTCAACGCCTCGATCAACGAGACCCTCAGCCGCACCGTGCTGACCTCGCTGACCACGCTCTTTACCACCGTAGCGATCTGGTTGATGGGCACCGGCATCCTCAAGACCTTCGCCTTCGCGCTCACCGCGGGCGTGCTGGTCGGCACCTACTCCTCGATCTTCATCGCCAGCCCGCTGGTCGTGCTGCTCAACGAGCGCATCGACGCCGCCAAGCGCAAGGCTGGCAAGTCTACGGCCGCACGCTAGCACGTCCGGCTCCCTACCAATGCCCGCCGAGCTCTGGACGCTGAAACCCGCCGACGACGCGCGGGCGACAGCGCTCGCGCGCGAGCTCTCCTTGCCGATCGCCATGATGCGCGTGCTGGTCGCGCGCGGGGTCGACGAGCTCGAGACGGTGAAGGCCTACCTCGAGCCTCGGCTCGGGCAGCTGACCAACCCGGCGGCGATGGCCGCGCTCTCGCAAGCGCTCGATCGGCTGATGGAGGCCTTCGAGGCGGGGCAGCATATCGGGGTCTTTGGCGACTACGACGTCGACGGCGTGAGCTCGGCGGCGATGGTTGGCGACTACTTGAAGCGCTGTGGCGCCAACGTCACGCTCCGGGTCGCGCGGCGAGACGAGGGCTACGGTTTTCACGTCAGCCAGGCCCAGGAGCTGATCGACCAGGGCGTGCAGCTCCTGGTGCTCACCGACACAGGGACCCACGACGTCGAGGCTGTCGGCCACGCTCAGCAGGTCGGCGTCGATGTAATCGCCCTCGACCACCATCGGGTGGGTGAGCTCTCCTGGCCCGGCTTCGCCCTGGTCAATCCTCATCGCCCAGACTGCGCCTTCCCTTATAAGGGCCTCTGCGCCGCCGGTCTGGCCTTCTATGTGATGGCAGCGCTGCGCCGTCGGCTCGAGGCACGCGGACGGGAGGCCGTCGACCCGCGCGAAAATCTCGATCTCGTGGCGTTGGCGACGCTCGCCGACGTGGCGCCCCTCGACGGCGACAACCGGATCCTCGTCGCCCACGGGCTCCGTGGCCTCGAGCGCACGGAGCGCCCCGGCCTCAGAGAGCTCCTGCGACTCTGCGACCTGAAAGGGCGACGGCCCACTGCCGAGGACGTGGGCTGGCGCCTCGGGCCGCGCTTCTCCCTCGATCTCGGCCTATGGACGAGCTTCCACGACAGCGGCGACGCCGCCAACCCCAGCTCGGCGGCCCAGGTGGGCTTCACCGTCGACGGACGCTTCTTCCTCGCCGACTGGAACCAGCGCCTACAGCCCTACCTCCAGGCCGGCCTCGGCGGCTATGTGCTCTCCCACGACAACCTGGACTTCGGCAGCATCAGCGGCCCCGGCTTCCAGCTCGGCGGCGGCGTGGACCTGTACCTGACCAAGAGCATCTCACTCGGCGGCAAGCTCCTGTACCGTGGCTCCTTCATGGACAACTCCGACGAGTCCTACAGGTACTA
>PDPC01000066.1 GCA_002747355.1 Pseudomonadota bacterium
CGTCGGTTGCGTGCTACCAGCAGGCGCCCTTCTCGCTCCTACGCCGTGATGCCGCATCTTTCGCGCAGCTCGGTCCGGTAAGCGGATCAGCGCTCTAGAAAGCGGCCGGCAGTGCTGTGCCCGGCGACGGGGAGGAATGTGTGGGGGTGTGCTCTTAGAGCGCGTCTTGGCGACGGAGGGCGCGGCGGATCTTGCCGAGGGCTTGCTCTTGGAGCTGGCGGATCCGCTCGCGGGAGAGGTTGTAGTCCTCGCCGATCTCTTTGAGCGTCTGCTCACGCCCACCGACGAGGCCAAAACGCTTGCGGAGGATGTCGGACTCGATCGGCTTGAGCTCGCCGAGGAGCTCCATCACCTGATCGTTCATCGACTCGTGCATCACACGGTCGGACGGCAGGTCGGCGTCGGTGTCTTCGATGAAGTCGACGAACTTGCGGCCGTCGTCGTCGGAGACTTCGCGGTCGAGGGAGACGGCTTGCTCCATCAAGAAGCCCTCGAGCTTACGGACCTTGTCGACGGCGATGCCAGACTCGGCAGCGACCTCTTCCGACGTGGGCTGGCGACCGAGCCGGTTGCTCAGCTCGCGACGGGTCTTGGCGACCTTGTGGTAGGCGTCGATCATGTGGACTGGCAGACGCACGGCTCGGCCCTTGTCGGCAAGCGCGCGGCTGATCGCGTGGCGGATCCACCACGACGCGTAGGTCGAGAAGCGGAAGCCTCGGCGGTAGTCGTAGCGCTCTACAGCCTTGATCAAACCGATGTTGCCCTCTTGGATCAGGTCAGAGAGCGGCATGCGACCGTGATTGAAGCGACGCGCGATGCTGACGACCAGACGGAGGTTGGCCTTGACGAAGCCGTTGCGGGCCCGCTGCGTCGCGGCGAAGAGGTCGCGAACGCACGTGATGTAGGTCAGGAAGGTCTTGCTGCTCGGGTTGACCGAGCCGCGCCCGCGGCCCGCGAGGTCGGAGTCGCCGCTGGCGACACGCTGCAGCTCGTCGATCACGGCGAAGAGCGCGCAGCGATCGATGTCAAGGGGATGAACGGTCTGGGCGGTGGTCTCACAGAGCGCAAAATAACGCTTGCGCACGGCGGCGCTCGAGCGTGAGCGCAGGTTCCGTGACGAGCGGCGTAGGGAGGCGAGCTGCTTCACCTCGTCTTCGAGGTTCTCGTCGACGATGCTACAGACCCGGTCGACCAGCTGGGCGTTGCTGAGGATGTGGGTCCAGAGCGCCAGCTCGAGCGACTCGATCTGGCGCGCGGCCTCGAACTCCTCCTCCGGTTTGAGGACGGAGAGCTCGGCCATCTCTTTGAAGTAGCGAGCGAGGAAGTTCTCGCTTGGCTCATCGGACTTCGCCTTGGCGGTGGTGGTCGTGGTGCTGGCCTTGGCGGCGGTCGCTTCGGGCTCGTCTTGAATTGGCTCGAAGGCGGCGTCTGGTACGTCACCCGCGATCACCGGGGTGGCGTTGGTCGTCGTGCGGGCCGCGCGACGCGGCGGGCGCCCACGGCGAGGTGCAAGAAAGGAGGCGCGAGCTCGGGACTGGGTTGCCATAATCGTTAGGTGCTCCTGTCGGTGCTCAGCGGTTCGTGCCGTGGCGTTCGTCGGCCAGCGGCCTTTTCAAAGGCGTAGGCCTCACCATTGCCCCTCGGGCATAGGAGTTCTGCAGAACGAAGTCCAAAGAGGATGGCGAAACCGACGACTCTCTCACCAACCAACCTTTGACTCTACAATCGCTCGGCACTGAGTATTCCGAAGTTGTTCCAGGTGTGGGCTCTCCCCTAATACGGTGAAAGCGGTCCAAGGGCATCGGTCGCTGGCCTTTTTTTTCAGAGAACCTAATCCTTCGACAAAGCACTCTAATCTAATAAGAAACTAACAGATCTGCGCTGTCCCCTGAGCAACCTTCACGTTTTTTGGTTTGCCTCAACCGATCCCTCATGTCAGCGCGGAGCCCCCTGAAGAGGAGCACCCAGCGCTCAGGATCCTGGGTCATCGGTCGCCGTGAGAGCGGCTCCCGTGGGCCGCCGCAGGGGCGATGCACCGCGACGCGCCCTGCCCTTCGCCTTCGAGCAGGCTCACCCGAAAGAAACCATAGAAATCGAGCACTTCCAACGCCGATGAACCCAAAACCACTGCTCGGGATAGGCTCGAACATGCGCCTCGAAGCGGTCGTTGAAGCGCTGGGTCATCTCGTTCGCATTCCCCCCAGGCTCGATTCGATCGAGCATCAGGCGGTAGCCCTCGCCGCTCCTGACCAAACTGGCCAACACCACCGCCGCCCCGCTGTCCTGTGCGAGCCTCGCGGGTCCCGCCGTCGTCAGCGCTGGGCGCCCGAAGAAGCTCGTCGGCAGACCTCCCGGCTGGTGTTGGTCGATCGCCAGTGCGACCAGCTCACCAGCTCTCAGCCGTCGCCGCAACGCCAGCGCGCAGCCGTGGGCAGGCAGGAGCTTGACGCCACAGCGACCCCGGAGACGCTGCCAGAGCCGATTCACGCCTCCCTGTTTAATCTTACGGGTGACCACTGAGAGCGGCAGCCCCGCGAGGGCAGCCGCACAGGCCAACCTATCCCAACAGCCCAGATGCCCGACCAGGACGATCACCCCACGCCCGACACGGAGCCCCTCTAGCCGCTCGAGCGCCGGGCCGAGCAGCTCCCGAGCGGCCTCGACCTCCAGCCTCGGCAGGCGCAGGGTGTCGACCAGCGTCCAGCCCAAGTGCGCGTAGTGGCGACGGAGCAGCTGGCTCCTCGCGCGGGGTGTGAGCTCGGGGAGCGCGCGAGCGATGTTTTCGCGCGCCACCCGCCGCCGAAGCCGAAGCACGTGATACAGAAGCCAGCCGCAGCACCACGCCACCACCGAGACCATCGCCCTGGGGCAACGGCAGAGCAGCCATGAGAGCCCTCTCACCATCGACCACCCGCGAGCAGCCCCTCGAGAGCCATCGCGAGGCGCTCAGCCCCACGCTCGACGCGAACCTCGCAGCCGAGGCCGTAGACCCCCTCGAGCTCGTCCGACTGGCGAGCCAGGTCCTTCTCGGTACATAAGATGAGATCGGGACGGGAGGCGCGCGCCAGCGCCAGATCCTCGCGCTCGAGCCTGCGGTGGTCACGCCGGAATCGCCGCCCCACGATCGCCGCGCCGAGAGCAGCGACGAGCTGGATGAACGCCCGCGGCCGGGCGATCGCCCCGAGGAGGAAGACCCGCGCGCCGGCCAGCGAGGCGGCCGCTCCGCAGACCTCTCCCGTGGTGCGCAGCAACGACACCGCTGACAAGCGGGAAGCGACATCGCAGGCCACCTGCGGCAGCAGGCCGTCACGACCGTGCGCCCAGAGGAGATCGGCCCGGTGCAACGCCGAGCGCCCTTCCCTCACGATCTCCAAAGGAGACGCTGTTGGCGGTCGGTCAGCGAGCACGACGTCGAGCTCGCGGTGCAGGCGGAGGTGTTGAAACCCGTCATCGAGTACGATCACCTCGGCACCCTCGCTGATCGCTACCCGCGCAGCACGCTCCTTATCCGCTCCGCGGACGACGATCGCCGCCGGTAACCGGCGGGCGTGGAACACAGCCTCGTCGCCGACGATCGCTCCATGATCGTGTGAACGAACCCGCATCACCGCCCGGGCTGTTGCCCCATAGCCTCGGTGGACGATGCCAACTCGATATCCGCGGTCAAGCAGGTGCGCCGCCAGGTAGCTGGCGACTGGCGTCTTGCCGCTCCCTCCGAGGCTCAGGGCTCCAACAGAGACCACCGGCACGGGCAGCCGGACGCGACGCAGCAGACCTCGCTCGTAGCCGCTGCGGCGGAGCGTGACGAGCCCTTCATAGGCTCGAGCGAGCGTGCGCAGCATCAGGCGAGCAGCCCCAACAGCCGCGCGTGTACCCTCGCCGCCCCCTCGAAGAGAGCGTGGGCGACGCTGCGCGCGCGCTCTCGCTGCGTCAAATCGACGCGATGCTCGACGAGCCAACGCGCAGCCTCTTGGGCGTCGACCGCGACTCGGCCAGCGGCGGCGGCCCGCAGGAGCGCCACCTCACGCCGGCAGTTGTCGGTGTATGGCCCGGTCACCACCGGTACCCCATGCGCCGCGGCCTCGATCACGTTATGCCCCCCTCTGGGGATCAGGCTGCCACCAACGAAGGCCACCTCGGCGCCAGCGTAGGCTCCCGCGAGCCCGCCAACCTGATCGAGGATGCCGACCTCTCCCGGGGCGGGCGCCTGGCCGTTGTACCGTCGCACGCCCCACCCTTGTCGACGCACCACCCGCTCCATGGCGGCGGCTGCGCTGGGGTAGCGTGGCGCGACGAGCACCGTCTTGCGGCGAGGCAAGCCAGCTAGAAGCGGGGGGAGCAAGAGCTCTGCCTCGCGAGCGTGGAGGCTCCCCAGCACGACTGACGCGCCACCGACGCCCACATGGGGCGGGAGCAGATGACCGTGCTTGGTCGACGACGCCACGGCCAGACGTGAGGGGGACACGCCAGCCTGGATGAAGCGCTCCGCGTGACCGTCATCGAGGGCCGTGACCTGCGAGAGCCCGGCGAAGAGCGGCGCGAAGAGCCGTCGCCAGCGCCGATAGCGGTCGAGGCTCAGCGGCGAGAGGCGTCCATTGACCACCGCGACGGGGATGCGGCGACGAAATGCTGCGCTCACCAGCGCGGGCCAGAGCTCGAGACACTCGAGCACCAAGAGCCGCGGCTCTAGGAGCCCGAAAAAGCGCTCTACGCAACCCTCCAGCTCCAGGGGCGCGCGAAGCCGGACGATCGTCGACGACCGAGCGTCATCCAATCGAGCCTCGAGCAGCTGAGCGCCTGCGCGTGTGAAGGTGCTGACCGCCACGGGGTGGGTGTCGACGCTCAGCCTCGCCAGGGGCAGCAGCGCGTTGACGTCGCCAGCGCTGGCGCCGTGATACCAGATGCATCCTCGAGCGGCCGCCACATGACGGGGCAAGACACCGAGGCGGTGGCGGAGCTGGCCGCGGAGGCGCGGATGGATCGCGAAGAGCGGCACGGTCAAGGGGAGCGTGGCGACACAGAGCAGCCGGTAGAGCCACGCTGGGCGGCTCGGGGCCGGCGCACTAGCCCCGCCGTCCAACCCGCCGCTCAGAGGTGAAGACGTCACGCGCTCGAGGGTGCCGCGCCTCAGCGCCGCTCGGCCAGCAGAATCAGCGAACGTGACTGATTCCCGAAGAAGCGCGTGCGGTGCGCATGATGTCCCGAGACCTCGAGCACTCGGAAGCCGGCGTGGTGTAGGATCTTGCCCAGCTCGTGGAGGCTATAGAGGCGAATCGAGATCTCCTGTTCGACGTGTCGACCATCTTCGAAGACCACAGAGCGCTTGCTCTGCAGTCGCGAGGTAAAGTAGTTGAAGTCGACCTCCTCGAGCACCACGCAGCGCGATCCCTCCCACCAAATACGCGCCGGCAGGTCACGGGTCACATAGTCGCGGTTGACCACCTCGAGCAAGAAGCGCCCATTGGGCTGGAGCGCGCGGTTGATCGCCTGGATGATCTTGCGGTTGGTGTCGTCGTCGAAGAAACCGAAGCTGGTGTTCATGCAGTACGCCGCCGCGAACTGCCCTTCAAAGCTCAGCTCTCGAAAATCCGAGTGGACGAAGTTGACGTGAAGCTCGCGCTTCTGCGCCTCGTCGGCTGCCCGGATAAGCAAGGGCAAGGAGAGATCGAGGCCCGTGACCTTGTAGCCGCGAGCCGCGAACTCGAGCGCATGGCGCCCCGTACCGCAGCCCAGGTCGAGCACCGCAGCGTCTCGGTCGAGCTCGAAGCATTGCTCGATGAAGGAGGTCTCGCTGTTGGTCAGCTCCGGCGTCGCGAAGGGGATCGTACGTAGGTACTCTTCGTCGAAGATCCCTTCGAACCAGGCCTTGGCTCGCTTGCGTTGCGTAGGCGCCTGCGTCGGATCCGAGCGCTCTGGAGGCGGCGGAGGAGGCGCCTGCCCCAGGTCGCCAGCCTCCGCCGCCGTCGCCGCGATAGGCGGCGCAGGCGGTGCGGCGGCGGGTACGGGACGCTCGGAGGAGGCCGGCGCAGCTGCGGAAGCGGGCGCCGCAGCGGTGACGCTCGCCGGGGGGGCAGTCGGGGTGGCTGCGGTGCTGCTCGGCCCCGTAGGTGCCGTGGAGGCGGTGGTCGCCGGGACGCTCGCCGGATGCGCTGGGGGTGCTGCGCTCGTTGGGGGTGCTGCGCTCGCCGGGGGGGCGCTCGTCGCCGTCTGCGGCGGCTCGTCGTCGTCGGGCATCGCCGAGGTAAAGACCCCTTCTTCGTCTTCGGCGACCGGAACCCGCACCTCACCCGAGCCCCGCAGCTCCGGACGAAAGGGTGACTCCTCTCGCTCCTCGGGGGGCAGCGGCGGAGGCACAGCGTCGACGTCGATGTCGATCTCGAGGTCTCCCGTATCTCGCGGCTTCAGCGCCGCCTGCGCCATGGGGGCACCTGAGCCGGGGGCTTCCTCGTCTTCTGATGGGGGTGCGACGAGATCGGCTGCGAGCGGGAAGGGTGACGTCGGGAGAGCGCCACCCTCGGAGCTCTCGCTCTCATCTGCGGATCGCTGCGCTTCGCGCTCATCCCGGCCAACGACCTCGGTCTTCTCCGTTGAAGCCTTCCGACGCGCCTTCAGCGCCGAGAGTAAGATCGAGACTCGATTGGTGCGCTCGTCGTCATCCTCGGCGACCTGCTGGTGGCGCTCGGCGAGCTCCTCCATCGCAGCGCCCGCGTCAGCAGGGACACCCTCTTCGTCGAGGTCGAAGTTGGCGTCGAGGTGGAGCTCTCCGGTGCGCTCCGAGCTCAGCGCCTGAGCGGCGGCGGAGATCGCGGCCTCCACGTTAGGGGTGTCTTCTCTGGCGACGGGCGCGCTCGCCGTGAGGACGTGCTCCTTGGGTGAGGCCTCGGGTGCTCTGGCCGCTGGTGGGACGACGGCCGTCGCGACCGCGGCAGCCCTCGCCTTAGGAGCGTCCCCACGACTCCGGGATGGAGCCGGGTGCTGAGCTGCCGAGCCGCTCTCGTAGCCGAAGAAACGAGCTACACGGGTGGTCTGGCGAGCTTCTTGAGGCATCGAAAGCGGCCGGCCGTGCGCGACCCGGCGACGGGAGGACGGTGTGGGGGTGCTCTTGGAGCGATCGGCTCTTTCCCCAGTCTCCGCGGACGTCGGGGTCGGCGTCGCCGTCGGGTCGGTGGAGACCTCTTCAATCTCCTCAAGCTCCTCCGGTTCGAGCTCCTCCACATCTTCGCTGGAGTCGCGCCCGACGGCGTCGCTCGCGGTGGGCTCGTCGAGGTCGACCGAGTCGAGTTCCGCAAGAAGCTCCGGCGTCATCTTCATCTCGAGCGTCGCCGCCTGGGGTGTCGCGGTGGACGAAGGCTCAGAAGAGAGGGGCAGGACGGGATGAGCTCGCACCTGCTCGGCGACGTTGACAAAGGGCTCGGTGGGGAAGTCCTCGGGCTCGACAACGTCATCCTGCGCCGAAGCGATCACGACGGAAGCTGGCGCGACGACGGCGGCGGTCGGCGCAGGGGCCGATGGGACGGAGACGGCTGGCGAGGGTATTGTCACCGCGTCGGCGGTCACGACAGCGCTAGGAGGTGAACCAGAGGGCTCCGCCTGCCGTGGCGTCACGGGATCCATCGGCGCAGGGGTGTTCGGCGCTGTCACCACCGACGTGACGGGCGACGGCTCGGCAGCCGCCAGCTTCGCGAGCGCGGGGCTCATGCCGCTCCGTATCGGCAGGGTCTTGGTTCGCTGCCGCGGCGCCACCTGCTGCGGCCCCGTGTTCGGGGGGGTGCCATCGACGATGGGTATGCCGCGCTGCCTGGTGCGACGTCGCGGACGCCCCGAACGGCTAACGCTGGCTCGGTTCGACAGGCCCTTGTTCAGCTCGGAGAGCTCCTCCTCGCTGAACGTCAAGTCGTCTTGCCACTCCTTCTTGGCCACACAGCACCCGCGCGTCAGGAGACGACACGCCCACGGTGAGCCACGGCCTGTCCGACCCGAACCTCGTCACCCACGCCCAGAGGCGCGAGCTGCAGGCTGTTGGGCTCGAAGAGCAGGATGACCGTCGACCCGAGGTTAAAGGTTCCGATCTCGTCGCCACGCTCCACCTCGATCGGCGGGTCGAAGCGCCGATAAGAGGCCTGGCCGTCCTCGAAGGGTGTCGCGATGGCGCCAACGGCCGCCGCCCCGACGAAGACCGCTGCCACGACACCGAGCGCGGTCTCGAGCTCGAGCACCAAGCGCTCGTTGCGCACGAAGAGCCCACGCATATTCCGGAGAAATGAGGGCTGCACCGGAAAAACGGTGCCAGGCCAGCGCCGACACGAGCAGACACGACCGGCGACCGGCGCGTGAATGCGATGGTAGTCCTTCGGGCGAAGATAGAGCGTGAGATAGACGCCGCCGGTGAGCCGATCCGCCAGCCGATCGTCGCCCACGAGCTCGCGCAGGCTGTAGTCCATGCCCTTGGCCTGGAGCAGCCGCTCACCGTCTGCGATACCGATCGACGAGATGCATCCATCCACGGGTGAGACGATGGCGCTGGGATCGGCCTGTGCCGGCCGAGCGTCGCCTCTCAAGCGTCGCGTGAAGAGCGCAGCGAAGGTCCTGTACTCACAGGCGTCGTGCTCAGCCTCGGTGAGGTCCATCCCGATCTGCTCAGCCAAACGCCCCCACAGCAGCGAACGCACCGCGCGCGGCACCGGTACCGCCGCAGCGGCCCGGACCAGTCTGCCGTAGACGCGCAGGGGCGCGACACCGACCAGACTCACCCATGCGCGATCTCGGAGTCGACCGGCTCCGAGGCTATCGTCTTGGCTGAGCAAACTGCTACCTTCCAAAAACCTGCGCCATTATAGGCACATCGCCCCTATGGGTCAAACATCGCGGGGCTCAGAGATCTGAGTCGAGCGCGAACTCATGGGGGGCGGGCGAAGCAGCACCTCGTTGACCTCCCGGTTCATCTGGGTGTGGCCCGCGCGGATCCGCACGGGCTCGTCGACAGGGTAGACGACGATCTTGCCGTCGCCGACGCGGCCGGTGCGCGCGCCGGCGACGATCGCGTCGATGACCTGGCGCACGAGACCATCGGGCATGACCATCTCGACCCACCCCTTGGGTACGAAATCGACCACATCGTGGGTACGGAATCGACCACATAGGCCGATCCCCGGTAGACCTCTTTCTTCCCGCCGGTGCGGCCGAAGCCCTTGACCTCCGCGACCCTCATATCCTGGACGCCGAGGTCGCCGAGGTTCCCATTCACCTCATCGAGCTTGAAGGGCCGGAGGATCGCTTCCACACTCTTCACCTCGCGCCTCCTTCACGGCCTCGACTGATCGCCGACATCTTGCGTTGCAGCCCGTCGAGCATCTTGTCGAGCTTGGCCGGATCGGTCTTCCCATAGGTCACGCCAAAGAGGATACGCTGCCACTCTCCTTTCAGGCGACCGCCATAGGCGCGTTCGAAGCGCTGGTAGCCGCTCCTCACACGCTTGAACTTCTGCTGCACCGAGGCGACGCTGACGCTCCGCTTCTTGTTGCGCGCCTTGCGAACTCTCTTTCTGGGCTTGCGTCGTCTGCGCCATGGTCTGCGCTTCTTTCGAACGGCCGACCGCTGCACGCCATCCCGTCGAGCGACGCCGCCGTCCGCTCGGTACACCGGATCCGGTGCGAAGGTCATGCTGTCTGCGCGAGCCTTCGAGGGCGACGAGTCTTGGATTGCAGATCGTAGGATCCGAGCGTCCTTCGCTCCGCCGGTGGACTCGTCGACCCTTCGGCTATGGCGACCGTTCGCGCTGTGAGCACCAAGGGTCTTCGAGCGCTCTGGCCAAACAAGGAGCGTCACGGCGATCGCCGTGAGCACGACCACCAGCGCCGCGATCACAGGGACGATCCAGCGCATGCTGGCCGCCGATATCGGATCTGCCGTGTTGTTGCCCCCCAACGCCGCGGCCCGCTCTTCAGAGCTGAGCTGGCGCGTGGACTCGCCCTTGCTCTCCGCCGGCGCCGCCCGACCGGCCGTCGGAGGGAGCACCGGAGCCTTTACCAGTGGGAGCGCCCCTGGGCTATCCAGCCGGGAGAGGATCGAATGGTGGGTCTGGTACGCAGCGCCGAGGGCAAAAGAGACCGTATGGCTGCTGCCGGCGTCGACCGCGTTGCGGAAGGCACCAAGGTCGGTCTCGGCGAGCGAGCGAAGCATCTGGCGGTCTTGCTCCACGGCTCCGGGGAAGAGCTGCTGGACAAAGCTCGCGAGAGCGTCGGCGCTGATCGTGGGGGTCATCGTGTAGAGCTTCGCCTGTACGGCGTCTCGCAAAGCCTCGGCGCTCCCGTAGCGCTCGTCCGGCGCCGTGCGGAGCGCTTGCAGCACCAACACGTCGAAGTCCTCGCCGAGCCGGCGATCGCGCTCTGAAGGGCGCGGGAAGCGCCCCGCGGTGACCTCTCGCGCCACCTGCCTGTAGTCGACGTTGGGCGGGAAGTTGAAGAGCCGCTGCCCCGTCAAGAGCTCGTAGAGCACTACACCGCAGGCGTAGATGTCGGTGCGCCGATCGATCGTGCCGCCGCGCACGAGCTGCTCTGGCGCCATGTAGCCGAACTTGCCGAAGCCGACGCGCTCGTCCTTTTGTGCCCGCTGCATCGTCGACTTCGCGATGCCGAAGTCGATCACCTTGACCTCCCCCTCATGGGAGACCAACACGTTCGGCGGCGAGATGTCGCAGTGCACGAGGTTGAGGGGGCTGCCGTCGTCGTCGGTGCGACGATGAGCGTAGGCCAGGCCGTTGGCCATCTCGCGCACCATCAGCAGACAGAGCTCAGGGGGCAAGCGCACGCCCTGGTCTCGAGCGCGAGTCAGCAGGGTCCGCAGGTCCCGCCCCTCTACGTACTGCATCGCGAGGAAGTACTGGTCCTCGACCTTGCCCACCTCGTAGACGGGGACGATGTTGGCGTGGCTGAGGTTGATCGCGATCTTCGCCTCTTCGATGAAGCGCTGGACG
Source organism: Pseudomonadota bacterium (assembly GCA_002747355.1). Lineage (GTDB taxonomy): Bacteria > Myxococcota_A > Polyangia. Next base: position 10,973 of record PDPC01000066.1, read on the forward strand.
AACTCCTCGTCACGAGAGAGGTCAGGGAGGATCTTCTTGATCACGATGGGCTTCTCGAAGCCCTGGATCTCACCGACCTTGCCGAGGAAGATCTCCCCCATCCCGCCCCGGCTCAGCCGACGCACCAGCACGTAGCGGCCGAAGACGGCGGGGAGCTTATCGAGCTTGGCGGTGTCCATAGGCGCGTTTCGACTTGAGCATAAGACACCTACCAGGTGCAATCGCGTTGGCGCTAGGTGGTCGCTGGTGTATTTTCGAGAGGGATGCGAGTCTCCGACGCGACATACAGCTCCCCCGAAAAGCGTCAACGAACGCTGATCTCCGACCCCGCTGCCTTCGTTGCTCGTCCGCCAGAAACCATCAAGCGTTACCTGCTTTGTGGGACGCTCGCCCTCACCGTGCTGGGCGTCCCGACTCTCGCCGCAGGGAGAGCCCCACGACGCATCGCCGTGCTCGAATACCGTGCGGGCACGCGCGCAGCCTCCGGGTTGGCCGTGCAGATGGCGCAGCAGCTGGCCAAGCTGACGCCTCACCGCGTGCTCAAGCCAGCCGACGCCCAACGACAGCTCGGCAGCCGCGTCGACGCCCTGGTCGCTCGCTGTCAGGGCGACCCGACCTGCTTGGCCCGCATCGGCGCGCGCCTCGGGGTCGACGAGATCGTGCTGGTGGGGGTCAGCCAGCTCGGCGACATCATCCTCGCGATCCAGCGCATCCAGGTCCCCAGCGGCAAGGTGCTGACACGCCTCGCCGACTCGCTCAGCCGCCGCCGGCGCGTCTCGAAGAGGGTCGTCAACCGCTACCTGCGGAGGCTGCTGCCCCCGGATGAGTTCAAGCGCTACGGCACGATCGTGGTCCAGACCTCGGCCGTCGGCGACCAGGTGTTCATCGATCAGAAGCTCAGTGGCCGCACACCACTCCAGCCGGTGGTGGTCCCTGCGCCTGGCCGCTACGCGGTGAGGATCCGGCGCCGAGGCCACGTCGACTTCGTCGCCCGCCTCGATGTGCTCCCCGAGTCATCGGTGGAGGTCAAGCCGACCCTCAGCCCGATCGGCGTCGCACAACCGAAGCGCTGGTTTGAGCGCTGGTGGGTCTGGGCGCTGGTGGGTGGGGCCGTGGCTGGCGCGACCACCGCCGTCGTGCTCAGCGCCACCCGCTCGCCCTCGGACGTGGCGGCCAAGGTGCGCTGGCCCTCGACCGCCCGCGCGCTGCGGTGGTGATCCGCGCCGCCACCGCGGCTGACATCGACCTCCTCGCCGAGCTCGACGCCCGCTGCTTCTCACCCGGCTGGGGCCGGACTCACTTCCGCCAAGAGCTGACACGTGAAGCCTCCGTCGTCTTGGTCGCCGAAGACGACAGAGGACGCCTGCTCGGCTCCCTCGACGCCTGGGTGGTCTACGACGAGCTTCAGATCATGCGCGTCGTCAGCGCGACAGAGGCCCGCCGTCGTGGCGTCGGCCGCGCGCTGATGAGGCGCGTCATCGGCTGGGCCCGCGCGCGCGAGCTGGCTGCCCTGACCCTCGAGGTCCGCGCCAACAACGGCCCCGCGGTAGCGCTCTACGAGGCCCTCGAGATGCGGCGTGTTGGCGAGCGCCCCCGCTACTACGAAGACGGTGAAGCGGCGCTGCTCTACCGGCTGGACCTCGCACCATCAAGAGCTTCCCCACACCTTCGGGACCGAGCCGGGTGCTGAGCTGCCGAGCCGATGTCGTAGCCGAAGACATGAGCTATATGGGTGGCCTGGCGAGCTCTCTGAGGCCTGGAAAGCGGCCGGCAGGGCCCAGCGCGGCGACGGGAGGTCAGCGCGAAGGATGCGGCTTCACCGCGTAGGAGCGAGAAGGGCGCCTGCTGGTCGCACGCAACCGACGAGCGACAACCGCTGTGATGTCGCAGACCAGCGCGGTGACGGGAGGTCAGCGGGTCAGCGCTCTAGTCCAAAGGATCCGGAACCTCGTCGTCGCCGCGTCGGGCGGAGGTGTCTTTGAGGAAGCGCACCACGTTATCGACGTATCGTTCGAAGGGCGGACACCAGACGTTGCTGCCGCGGAGCGCCTCGAGGGTGTTTCTGGCGTTGTAATAGACCAGCTGGTTAAACCCCTCCATGATCGTCTTTGGAGAGCCACGAAGGTCGCCGACCCAGGGCAGCGGCAGCTTCAACAACACCCTCGCCACAGCGCTGGGGATCACGGCGCGCGGCACCTTGCGGTGGGCGCGATCGGCGACCAGCTCGTAGATCGCGCGCCCCGAGAGCGGCGCCGGATCGACGAGATGGAAGGTCTTGGAGACCGTCTCCTCAAGCTGCGCCAGCGTGTAGCCTGCCTCGATCACATAGTCGATCGGTACCACGTGGAGCGGGCCGTCACCTCGTCCTGGCAGCGGCAGCTGCAGATCGAAGGGCGAGTTCATCAGCACCCGCATCAGGTGGTAGGGCCCGTCGTAGCGCTCGATCACGCCGCTGGTCGAGTCGCCGATGATGATCCCTGGGCGCAGGATCGTCGAAGGCACACGCCTCGACATCGAACGCACCACCTGCTCGGCCTTGTACTTGCTCTCCTCGTAGGCATTGCGGAAGGTCTGACCACAGTCCAGCTCCCCCTCCATCACCACGCCCTCGCGATCGCCGGAGACGTGGACCGTGCTCCAGAAGCAGAAGCGCCGCAGCGCTCGACACTCCAGCGCGAGCTCGAGCACGCCGCGGGTGCCACCGACGTTGAGCTGCTCGACCTCCTCCGGCGTAGCCCCGAGGTGATAACGTCCGGCGAGGTGGTGAATGCAGGTCACCTCGTTGACGAGCAATCGGTACTCCTTGCCGGAGAGCCCGAGATCCATGCTCGTCGGATCCCCTATCATCGACAGCAGGCGACGCTGGACCTCCTCTTCGAGGGTCGAGAGGTACTCGCTGATGTGGAGCGAGTCCTGATGGCGGACCAGCATGAAGACACGCTGCCCCGCCCCGAGTAAGCGATCGATCATGCGCCGCGCCGTATAGGAGGGGAACCCCGTGACCAGGGTGGTGTCTTGCGCTAGCTCGGGCTTCGCTCGGCTCTCGTTCATGGCTACAGTGCTCCCTTTGGCCGCCTTGCGCTCTCCCTCGCCACCTGCCGCCAGACCCGCTCGACCTGCCGCCGAGTGTCGTCCAGTCCGGCGGAGTTGTCGATAACGTGATCGGCCAGCGCCGCCTTGCGCTGCTGAGGCCACTGGGCCTCGAGTCGCTGCCGGGCCTCTCGCTCCGAGAGGCCGTCTCGCTCGATGAGCCGAGCGAGACGCCGCGCCTCGTCTGCGGTGACGACGATCAAGCCGTCCATCTCCTCATGACGCCCGGTCTCGATCAGCAGCGCGGCCTCGTAGAGCGCGACCTGCTCGCCTCGCTGCGCGAGGGCCTCGAAGCGAGCTCGCGAGGCCGCGGCGATCGCGGGATGGGTGATCCCCTCGAGCCGGGCCCGGGCGGCCGGGTCGGCGAACACCAGCGTACCCAGCGCCGGACGGTCGAGCGCGCCGTCTGCGGCGAGGATCTCCCTGCCAAACACCTCGACGAGCGTTGCGAGCACCGGGCTGCCCGCGGCGACCACAGAGCGAGCCACCTGGTCGGCGTCGACGACGGCGCAGCCGAGCTCAGCGAAGAGCCGAGCCACTGTGCTCTTCCCAGCCGCGATGCCGCCGGTCAGGCCGATCACCTCCATCGCTAGACCTCCTCGCCAAAGAGGAGCTGCGCGACGGCGCCTCGCAGCTCCGACACACCCAGCGAGGTGGTCGAGGAGGTCAAGAGCGGCATCTCCTCGAGCTCGAGCGCGCGGCGCGCTGCTGCCGCCGCCGCGAAGCGCCTGTTCTTGGCGAGCTTATCCGCTTTGGTCAACGCGACCAGCGCCATGAGCTCACGCCGCTCACACCACTCGAGCAGCGACCGCTCGTCGTCGGTGATCGAGCGACGGATATCGACCAACAACAGCAGCCCGCGGAGATAGGGGCTCCCCTCTATATAGGCCGTGATCAGCTCGTCCCAGGCCGCACGCTCGGTCTTTGAGACCTTCGCGTAGCCGTAGCCGGGGAGGTCGACGAGGTGAAACGGCTCCGCCGAGAACTGCACACGAAAGTAGCAAAGCTGGCGCGTGCGCCCTGGGGTAGAGGAGGTGCGAGCGAGCTTCTTACGGCCGCTCATCGCGTTGATCAGCGATGACTTTCCACAGTTCGAGCGGCCGACCACGGCCAGCTCCACCAAGCCCTCGGGCGGCATCTCGTCTGTGCTGCGGCAGGCTCTGACAAAGCGAGCGTCCACGCGCCCCCCTTCCCTTCCAGGATTCAGCGCTAGCGGTCTCGGCCGATCACGCCCTGTTCAACCAGCTGCGCGAGGATCCGGCAAGCCTCGAAGCGCTCCATCCCTGAGATGTCGAGGATATCGTCATAGCTGAGCATCCCATCCACCCGCGAGAGCAGAAAGCCCGCGCGATGGTCGAGCTTATGCCAGACGATCTCTTGCTGCGGGATCTGGATCACCGGTACCGTGCTGAGGTCGACCAGCTGCCGCTCGTATTGGCGCAGCAGCACCTCCTCGTTAAGGCGCAAAAACTCCTGCGCCGTCGCCTCGGAGGGCTCGATGGAGAGGATCTTCTGACACAGCCAGAGCGACCCCTCGAAGGTCCCCTGGTCATAGAGCTGTCGCGCGCCAGCGATCATGCTCTCTAGGCGCTCTTCGCCCTCCGCAGGGACTGGACAATCACGGTCGGCGAAGCTCTCAGCCTCCCGCGCGAGCCCCTCGAGCGACTCATCGACAGAGCCTGCGCCGAAGCTCTCGTCGCTCTCACCGCTCAGAGGGCGCAAGCCTCTGCTCAGCGAGCTCTCGCTGGCCGGGAGGGATGAGCTGGAGGAGTCCGTAGCAGGGAAAGCAGGCCCGGTCCGGCTCGGGCGGGTGCCTCTCGAAGAACCGAAGGCCTCGGCCGCCAGGCCGTCGGAGCTGGCCGGGGAGTCTGGTGATGGTGAGGAGCGCCTCTGAGTCGGAGCGCCCTGGCTGGCCGCCTGCAGCGCCTGCTCTTCGTCACCCGTCAGCAGATCGTCGAGGCCAACGAAGCCCTCTTCGACCTTCAGCTCGAGGTGCTTATTCGTGTGAGCGCTCCGCGGGACTGGCGGAGGTACCGCGATCGAGATCGCCGGCGGCGCAGGCGCGGGTCCGCTCCGCTGGAGCGCCGTGAGGCGAGGAGGCCTGCGTTTGATCATGCTCGCCGGCGTGACGTCCTTCGCGATCAGCTCGGCCTCATCTACCTGGGAGAAGACCCCTTCGGGTTCGAGCACCTTATTCGACGAACTCGTGAGGTATCGTGTAGTTGGTCTGCCTGAAGCCTCAATCGATCGCGCGCTGCCCGGGGTCACCTCATCGGCGCTCGGCTCAGCCTTGCTGACCATCGCGAAACCATCGGCAGGAGGAGCGCCCACGTCGGCCACCTCGGCCGTAGGAAGCGAGAGGGGCGTCGCCTCCGATGCGGCGAAACCAGCCCGCTCCATGCCCGTTTGGAGCGTCAGAGGCGTGGAGCGGCGCTCACGTTGTTGGGCCTGCTTGCTCAGCTCGTCAGCCGGCCTCGCTGGCGAGATCCCCGCCTGCTTCCTCAGCTCGTCGACGTCGATGCGCGGCGTGAGGTCGACGTCCACCGCCGCCTCCAGCGCGGGGGCATCATCTGAGAGCAGGTTATCCCAGCCGACCTCGTCCAAAACGTCGACCGCGCCGGTCGCCCCCTCTTCCGCGCTTTTTCGGTCTTCGACGCCATCGTCCGCCGACGGCTTCGCCTCCTTGGGTCTGGGCTCCTTGGGTCTGGGCTCCTTGGGTCTGGGCTCCTCCATGGCGCTCAGCCCCTCGCCAGCCGCGATGACACTCGATGTGCAATCGTCCGGGTCCAGCTCGGCGGGCTTCGCGAGCTCAGCGGGCTTCGGATCGGGCTTCGGTTTGGGCTTGTCGGTGGCAGGCTCGTCCGAGGCCGACCCAGGTTTGGGCGCTGTCGGTGCGGCGGCCTGGGAAGGTGCGGCCTGAGAAGGTGCGGCCTGAGAAGGTGTGGCCTGAGAAGGTGCAGCGGCCTGAGAAGGTGCAGCGGCCTGAGAAGGTGCAGCGGCCTGAGAAGGTGCAGCGGCCTGAGAAGGTGCAGCGGCCTGGGAAAACGTCGCCTCCAACGCCGGACGATTCTCCTCAACGTACTTGATGTACTCCATCGCGAGCGCCAGCGTCGGCTCGATCATCAGCGCTGCACGCCACTTGCTCAGCGCTTTGTCGAGTTTGCCCTGGCCATAGAGGGCTAGGCCCGCTTCGACCAGTGCTTCCACGTCGGGTGCTGCGTTCGCCATCGTCTCCGACCATGACCAGCGCCCTCTCCACGCCAGCCCCGACGTCGCCCCCCGCCCTCGTCAACCTTTGCGGGCTACTCACCCCAGGCGTGTCTTCGACACAACGCCCTTGAACATATTCAGGGTGCGGTTCAGCGCGTCCCTGGTGTCCGCTACGGCCTGCTTGTCGCGCGCGGCGATCGACGCCTGAGCGCGCTCAAGCACCTGGCGCGCCTTCTTCACAGCGTCCTGTCCAAAATTGCTGCCAGCGATGATCTCTTCCACCTTGGGGAAGAGCTTCTCGATCTCGTCGATGATCTTCTCGACGGCCTGCTTGTCCTTCTCGAACGCCTCGCTGTCGCGCAGCTCGAGCAGGTAGTCCTTGTTCTCCTCCACCATCCGCCGGATCTCGTCCTCGGTGAGGCCACTGGTCGCCGTGACGGTGATGCTCTGCTGCTGCCCGGTCTCCATGTCCTTCGCAGAGACGGAGACGATGCCGTCAGCGCTGATCTCGAACGTGACCTCGATCTCGACCTCACCCTTCGGCGCCCGACGCAGCCCGGTGAGGATGAACTCGCCGAGGAGTTCGTTCTCGTCGGCCCGCTCCGCCTCGCCCTGAAGCACGAGGATCTTTACGGATGTCTGGTTGTCCTTGACCGTGGTGAAGATGTGACTCTTCGAGGTGGGGACGGTGGTGTTCTGCTCGATCAGCTTATGGAAGTAGCCGCCGACGATCATGATCCCCAGCGAGTGTGGCGTAACGTCGAGGAGCAGCATGTCGCTGTCTTCGTCGAGCAGCGCCGACCCCTGAATTGAGGCTCCGAGGGCCACGACCTCGTCGGGATGCACACCCTTGCAGGGCTCTAGCCCGAAGAACTCGGCGACCATCTCTTGGACCTTGGGCATGCGGGTCTGACCGCCGACCAAGATCACGTCATCGAGCTCCGACTTGTCGATGTCAGCCTCGCGCAGCGTCTTCTTGCAGATGTGGATCGTGCGCTCGATCAGGTCGACGGTCAGCTCTTCGAGCTTGTCTCGCGTGAGGGTGCGCTGCAGATGCAGAGCGTCGTTGCGCGAGGTGCTGATGATGAACGGCAGGTTAATCTCGGTCTCTTTGACCGCCGAGAGCTCACACTTCGCCTTCTCGGCGACGTCCTTGAGCCGCTGCAGCGCCATCTTATCTTTGCGCAGGTCGGTCTTATGCTCCTTGGCGAAGCCAAAGACCAGCCAGTCGATCACCCGCTTGTCGAAGTCCTCACCGCCGAGGAAGGTGTCGCCAGCGGTGCTGATCACCTCGAAGACACCATTGCCGATCTCGAGGATCGAGATGTCGAACGTACCGCCGCCGAGGTCGTAGATCGCGACCTTGCGCTCGATGTTCTTGCCGAAACCGTAGGCCAGCGCCGCCGCGGTCGGCTCGTTGATGATCCGGATGACGTCGAGCCCGGCGATCCGGCCCGCGTCCTTGGTCGCTTGTCGCTGACCGTCGTTGAAGTAGGCCGGAACGGTGACCACGACCTTGTTGACCTCTTCGCCGAGGTATTCCTCGGCGACCAGCTTCATCTCCTGAAGGATGAAGCTCGAGATCTCCGGCACGGAGTAGACCTTGTCACGCAGCCGGATCCGGACGTCGTCATGCGGCCCCTCGACGATGGTGTAGGGCACGCTCTCCATCGCGGCCTTCACCGAGGGGGAGGTCCATTTACGCCCGATCAGACGCTTGGCCGCATAGACCGTGTTCTCAGCGTTGGTAATGGCCTGGCGTTTGGCGATATGGCCAACCAGCCGCTTACCGTTCTCGGCGACGGCGACCATCGAGGGGGTGGTCTTGTAGCCGCCACGGTTGGGGATGACGGTGGGCGTACCGTCTTCGACGATCGCGACGCACGAGTTGGTCGTGCCCAGATCAACGCCGATTACTTTCTCCATATCGATCCCATGTCAGCAGTATCTCGTCGGTCCGGCAACAGCAGCACAACTATTGCGCAGATCGGCAAAGAACTCACGCCGATTGCGCGATCCGTCAAGCGCGCTTGACCTTCTTGAGCAGGCTCTTCGCGTCCGGGTTCCCGGGCTCGAGCTTGAGCACCATATCGACCTCTCGTCGCGCATTCTTCTTGAGGTCCAACGCAAGGTAAACCTGCGCAAGGGTTAGACGAGCTTCGACCGAAGTTGGCTCGAAGTGGACCGCTTGTGTAGCATATTCCTTGGCCTTTGCCAATTCTGAGCACCCCATCAGAGCCTCCGCGGCGCGCCTCATATAGGCCGCCTTGGGGTGAATATCGGCGGCTCGCTGGTACAGCTTCGCGGCCGCCTCGAAGCGCCCCACGGACTCCTCGAAGATGGCGCGCTTGAAGAAGCCGTCAGCCGTCATGGTGCGGGAGTTGTCGACCGCCTGCTCATAGAGCTGGCGGTAGCGCTCCTCGCTTGGGTCGTAGGTCATCGCCAGCTTCAGGCTGGCGGCGGCCGCCAGCGATTTACCATCCTTGAGCTGCTTGCCCCCCTGCTCATAGAAGGCCTTGGCCTTCTGTTTGCGTTGCAGCACGGGGTTTGTCGCCGTGAGACGCGAGCGCCGAGCCCGGTCTTGAGCCCGGCGCTCGGCCCGCCCTGGATCGCCATCGTCGCTCAGCAGCTCCTCGGCCGTCGCCTGCTTTCGGGGCGTCGGCCCACGGCGCCCAAAGGTCGGGCGCTGTCGTGTTTGACGAGGTGCACCATCTGGATTTGTCGGCGTGTCGTCGAGAGCCGGAGCTGTCTCAGCCTGCGCCCGGCCTCCCCGGGGCTCTCGCCCCCCGGAGGAAGATGCCTCTCGCCGCCCGGAGGCGGAAGACGGCTCTCGCCGACGGGAGGCAGAAGACGGCTCTCGCCGTGGTCGAACGATGCTATAGGATACGCCTCCGCGCTCCGACTCCGCTGATGGCGTTTGCTCCTCCGTCACCCGAGCGTCAAGCGGTGAGTCGAGCGTCTGCTGCTCGAGCCCGGTGCTCGGCACGGCAGCCTGATGGGTGCTCGTCGGCGAGCTCTCGACAACGGCCTGACGCGCGTCGTTAGGCGTCGCTGCGTCTTCCCAAGCGGACACCGGGGACGCGGACACCGGGGACGCGGACATCGGGTACGCGGACACCAGGGACGCGGACATCGGGGACGCGGACATCGGGGACGCGGACATCGGGGACGCGGACATCGGGGACGCGGACATCGGGGACGCGGACATCGGGGACGCGGGGACGCGCTGGCGTCCAGCCTCCCGTCGAGATCGCTGGCGACCTGCGCGACCTGCTCGGCGAGGTCGCGACTGATCCGCTCATGCTCGCGCTCTTGCAGGATCATCCGGCGATACTGCTCGCGCTTGCTCGCGTCCTGCAGGAACTCGTAGGCCGAGTTCACCTGCTTGAAGATCCTCTGGAGCCACTCTTTGTAGGGGCCGAGCTTTTTGGTGTAGTAGCGATCGGGGTGATACTGCTTGCTCGCTTTGAAGTAAGCGCGGCGGATGGTCTTCTCATCTGCGTCGAGAGCCACACCGAGCAGCTCGAAGAACGTCATGTCGTCGAGGCGCGCGTGGATCCGTCTGACTCGCGAGCGCACCTCCCGCTTGAGGTCGATGCCCTCAGCCTCCTCTTGCTCGAACTCGACCAGCAGCCAGGGGTCGTCTTCTCCCTCGGCAGGTTGAGGGCCCGCCACCACGCTGTCGCTCGGGGTGTCACCTGCGCTATTGCCTCCAGAGGCAGAGGCGCCCTCGGCTGCCGGTGGTGGAGCCGGATCCGCAACCGGCGGGACAATGACCGGCGGAGCGTTCGGACGCGTCTTGCGGACCACTGGGGCTTCATTCCCCAGCACGATCACGCCTTTGGCGCGAAGCCCGCGCAGAATGTCGATGGTGGTGTCGCGACCGAGGCCCGTGATCTCGCAGATCAGCTTCGCCGGAGTGGATCCGTCGACTCGGGAGAGCACGAAACCCTCCTGAGCGCTGAGCGTCAGCGCAGACCAATCGACGTTCTCAACTGCCTTGACCGGGTCATCGAGTCGACCCAGGCCCTCGACGATATCTGCCATCGACACCCACGTAGCACCAGCGCGCTTTTACAAACACGGCGGCGATCGATCGAGCGTGGCGCGACAGGTCAATCTTCGCCGCTTCATGCTCGGTTTTCGCCGCTCTACCGCGCTGAGAAGATATCCGAGGAACCCCAAGAAGTCGACGGGTTTCGCCAGGCTTATGACGCATCGCGTCACGTCGGCGCGCCTTGACGGGAGGGCCAGATCTGCAACCTGTCAGAGGATGAACCGCGAGAGATCCTCCTTGTCGACCACCTCTCGGAGACGGTCTCTTACGTACTGCTCCTTCATCGTTAGCGTCTGCGGGCCGACGTCCGGCGCCTCCAACGAGAGCGCGTCGAGGACCTTCCCTGGGACGGTGTGCAGGCGCCGGGCGCCGATGCTCTCCATCGCACAGTTGACCTCGGCCGCCACCCGCGCGCGCTCCCTCACGGAGTTCGCCCTACCACCCGTATGGCTCATTTCTTCGGCTACGAAATCGGCGCGGAAGCTCAGCACCCGGCTCGGTCCCGAACGTGTGGGGAAGCTCTTAGAGGTAGTTTTTGGGCTCGAGCAGGAAACGCTCCAGCACGTACTTCCGCACCATGTAGATGTCGGGCCTGCTGCCGATGCGCACGGCCCGGCACTTGTCTTTCAGCTTGCTGCCGATGGCCAGCTCGATCGTCTTGCTATCCTCGAGCTCGACGGTGACGGTCCAGGCTGGGCTCTCGAGGCCGAGCTCGCTGGCAGCGACGCGGGGATAGTGGTCGGCCTTCAAGGTCGCGAGCGTCTTCAGTCCCTCCGAGAGCTTCGTCGTGCTGGCGACCTTCTTGCCCTTGCCCTTTGGCCCAGTCTTGTCGACCTTGACGCTGAACCACTCCGTGCTCGGCTTGCCGTCTTTGCCCTTGCCGCGAGTGAGCTGCACCCCATCGATCGCCTCAGCGCTGAGCTTGCGCAGGGTCAGCCGCTGGATCTTGGCTTGCTCGAGGCTGAGCATCGTCTTGTCCTTGAGGTCGATGGGCCGTTTGAGGAGGCGCTTCGCGGTATAGGCCTGGATCTCGAAGGTCTGTGGCTTGCCGGCGACGCGGACATAGCGTCCCTTCTTCTTGGTCGCCGCCCCGATCTCGAGTCTGTAGCTCGTGCTCTCTCCTTCGAGGGTGGCCATAAGCGTCGCGAGGGGTTTGTCCAGGCCAGCCACGCTGCTCTTGAGCTTATCGTGAAAGGCGCTAGCCGTGAGCGAGGCGAGCGCCGACAGCGCGCTGCGGATCGCCTGCTGATCGATCTTGCCGAGCGAGATAGGAGAGGACACGACGGTCCAAGGGGTCTTGGGGCCTTTGCGAGCCACCGTGATCGTTCCTGCGGCCGTGGCGAACTCGAGCTTGCGCGCCTTATCCTGCTTGAAGGCGATGATTCGCCGATCGCGCCAGTTGTCGACCGTTCGAGCGAAGGTAGAGCGCAGCGAACCTGCGACCTGCCAGACCTTCTCCTCGCCCGCTTTGCGGAACATGGTGAAGCCGCTGACGCTCTTACCCAGGTAGAAGTCAGCGATGGTCTTGTCGCCCTGGGCTACCACGACGCGGGTGCCCTTCTTGTCATCGACCTCGAACTCACCGTGGCGCTGCTTACGATCCGAGACCAGGTCACCGAAGGAGAGCGCGATCAGCTTCTTCTCCATCGACTCGGTGGCGTATTTGTCGGCGTCGTACGTCATGGGCGTGGTCAGCTTCCAGGCCTCACCGACCTTGACCAACGTTACGCTCTTGCCCTTACCGGTGATCGTGACCCGGTTGAAGCCGTTCGTTTGCAGCTTGGGCAGGGGGCGCTCGCGATCACCGACGCGCTCGCCGGTGTCTGGTGCGCGCATGACCCAGATCGAGAGCGGCAACAAGACCACGAAGATGCCCGCCGCTGTCCACGTCTTGCGGTTCATCGCGCATCTCCTTTCTTCGCGTCCTTCTCTCGGCCATCCCTATCGTCTTCGTGGGCGTTGGCTTCATCCAACCCCGCGTCAGGCCCATCCCCCGCGTCGTCTTGATCGTCGTCGTCCTTGGGGGAGGCCGTCTGGACGCCACGGCGGAGCGCGCGCTCTGCGAGGAGCTCCTCCGCTTGACGTACTCGGGCACCTACGCGCCAGCGCCAGCGGGCGATGCCCAGGAGCACGAAGAGCAGCGGTACGCCGAGGACGTTGCCCCACTTGAGCCAGAAGAGGTCGTCTTCTTTCTTATGCGCCAACGGTCGTCGGGTTTGCCGCTTTGCGCGGATACCGATCAGGCTCTCGTCCTGAGCAAGGTAGTCGACTGTGTTGAGCAGTATCAGGAGGTTGTCCGAGTTGAGCCGGAGGTATTGGTCGTGGACGAACTCGGCGTCGCCGAAGACGACCAAACGCGCGCTATCTGGCGCGCGTTTGTCGCCCTTGGGTGTGGGGATCGTGGCGTTGGGGCGCAGCGCTGGCCCGGCTTTGGGGATGGGGCGTCCAGAGAAGAAGCTGCGGAAGCGGCCCTTCAGCGAGAGCCCGAGGTCGAAGGGCCCGACGCTCGTGGTCGGTTTCGGTATCCGCATCGGGTCGAAGATGAAGATACCCTGATGCTTCCAGCTGTTCTTCGTGCTTCGAGCGAGCACGTCGCTGATGATGGCCTTGTCCTTGCGGGCCTCTTCGGTCAGTGAGATCGAGCTGGGGAAGACCATCAGCGCTTGTCGCATCTTCTTGGTGATGGGGCTCTTGCGCGAGAAGTTGGTCACCAGCGGGAAGGCTGGGTAGCTGACGAAGACGGCGCGGCCGCCGCCCGCGACCAGCGGCAGCGGGCGATTCTGCCGGTCCATCACGATATCTGCTCGCACCTTCACGCCCCAGTAGGCCAGCATCGCCTCGAGCCCCGTAGCGTTGGCGCGGCCGATGCGCGGCGGCTGTCGCCCGGCGAATTGGCCTCGTGGCGTCTCCAGGGTCATCCCGTCGAGGAAGAAGGCGACGCCCTTGCCGGCCATCAGGAACCGGTCGAGCTCGTATTTCGCGCGCTCGGCGAAGCGCGTCCGGGGGCCGACCACCACCAGCACGTCGATGTCCTTGGGGATCGGCTTGCTGCCGCCCTCGAGGTCGACGGAGACCACGTCGTAGTCCTTGAGGTAGCGCTTCGCGCTGGCCAGGCCGCGGGCCATGGTGGGCTCACCGTGGCCGCTGGTGAAGCCGACTTTGCGCCGCCGCCTGCGGGTAATGCGGCGGATCGTCGACGAGAGCTGATACTCCAGGTCGTTGAGCGAGAGGGTCTGGGGGAGCGCCTCGATCCGGCCGCCGTATTGGAAGGCTACGCCCAGGTAGGCGAGCTGCACCGACGACTTCGCCGAGGTGCGCTGCCCCACCTTCAGCGGTTGGATCTTGAAGCGCTGGGCCTCCTTGCGCGCTTCCTTGTCCTCCGCGTCGATGTAGACGATCTCGGCCTTCAGCCGACCGTTGGAGAGCGCGCCGTACTCCGTCACCATATCGCTGATGTAGCGGCCGAAGGACTTGACCTTCGGCGGCAGGTCGCGGCTGATGAAGGCCTTGACGGTCATCCGATCTGGCAGGGAGCGGATCAGCTTCTTCGAGGGCTCGCTGATCGTGTAGATTCTCTCCGTGGTCAGGTCCGCGCGTCCGTACTTGCGCGAGGCGATGACGTTGACCTCGACCAGGATTCCGATCACCAAGATGGCGTAGAGGACAGTGATTCCGCCACGACTCAAGCGACTCATGGTGGCCTCCTAACGCCAGCGCCGGCTGTCGAGCGACTGGGTCGCCAGAAAGAGGCAGCCGCCGATCAGCGAGAAGTAATAGACCAGATCGCGGGTGTCGATCACGCCGCGGGCGATGTTGCGGAAGTGGGCGTCGAGGGAGAGGTACTCGACCACCGGGCCTACGGCCTTGGGCATGTCTGCCACGTAGTAGCCGAGGATGTAGAGCGCGAAGGTGACGCCGACGGTGATCAGCGACGCCGCCACCTGATGTCTCGTCCAGCTCGAGGCCATCAACCCGATGGCGATATAGGTCCCGCCGAGGAGCAGCAGCCCGAGGTAGCCGGCGACGGTCACACCCCAGTCGAGGTCACCGAGAGAGGCCAGCGTCAAGGCGTAGCAGAGCGTCAGGCCCAGGGCCGCGACGAGCACGCCGAGGGCCCCGAAGAACTTCCCGAGGACGACCTGCCAGTCGGTCACCGGCATCGTGATCAGGAGCTCGATCGTCTTGCTGCGCTTCTCTTCGGCGAGCAGGCGCATCGTCACCGCCGGGAAGAAGAAGATGAAGAGCAGCGGCGCCAGGCCGAAGAAGGCGCGGAGCGACGCCTCGCCGGCGATGAAGGCCTGGGCGAAGAAGAGGTAGCCGGATACCAGCAAATAGGCGGGTATCACGATATAGGCGATGGGGGAGTTGAAGTAAGCCCCCAGCTCGCGTTTGGCGATGGTCAGGATGTTGCGCATCGATTGTCCTTCGGCGTTTGGGCGGGGTCAGCGCGTCAGCTTGCGGAACACATCCTCGAGGCTGACCTGCTGCCTCGAGAGCTCGAGCAGCACCCAGTCGTTATCTCTCGCGCAGCCGAAGAGCTCGCGGCGCAGGTCGCGCTCGTCTTTGGCCTCGACGAGCAGGCCGAGGACGTCGTCTTCGCCTTCGACGTCGCGGACCTGGTCGACGCCCTCGATCTGGCGCAGCTTACCGCGTACGGACTGCGCCGAAGCGTCGCCAGCATCGACCAAGAGCCGGAAGCTGTTGTCGTGCTGCTGCGCGGCGAGCTCAGCGGGTGTGCCGTCGGCGACCAGCTCGCCCTCGCTGATGATGATCACGCGACCACAGGTCGCCTGCACCTCGGGCAGAATATGCGTCGAGAGGATCACTGTCTTTTCGGTGCCGATCTGCTTGATCAGCTCACGGATCTCGACGATCTGGTTGGGGTCGAGGCCGCTGGTCGGCTCGTCGAGGATCAGGATCGGCGGGTCGTGGAGCATCGCCTGCGCTAGCCCAGCGCGCTGCCGCAGGCCCTTGGAGAGCTGCCCCACAGGCTTGCCGAGCACACGCATCAGGCCGCAGATCTCGGAGAGCGTGCCGATCCGTCGTCGCTGCTCGTCGGCGTCGATCGCGCGCAGATCGCCGACGAAGCGCAGGTACTCGAGCACGGTCATATCGGGATAAATCGGCGTGTCTTCCGGCAGGTAGCCTAGCTGCTGCCGGACCTCGAGGGCGTGCTCGGCGATGTCCCTTCCGCCCACCGTCGCGCGACCGCTGGTCGGCGCGAGGAAGGTGGTGAGGATCTTCATCGTCGTGGTCTTGCCCGCGCCGTTGGGCCCGAGGAAGCCAAGCACCTGGCCGCGCGGGACCTGAAAGGTGATGCCGCGCAGCGCCTGGAACTCGCCGTAGAGCTTGGTCAGGTCGTGGACCTCGATCATTGTCCCTCTCACAGTGTTGTCTCTTTGGGGAGACCCAGGCTCTCTAATCGACCCCATCGACCATGTCAAGTCGGTCAACCTTACAGGGCCGCGATATGATACTGTTTTATGGTTCTACTGACCTAGTGTGGGCGGCTGTTCGTGGGGAGCGGATCGACCAAGGGGATGGGTTGGGCTCCTGGGTCACGCTCGCTGAGCTTGGGTGTGCTATGCAAGACGACCACGTCGCCCATCGCCGGGACCCAAGCAGAGTCGACGCTGACGGAGTCGGGGTACCTGGTGATGGCGTGGACGCCATGGGTCTATCCGGAGAGCTGCTCGGTCTCACGGCCGATGCATTGCGGAGGATAGCAGCCCCGGAGCTGCATGCGAAGCCTGTCTCACACGGGTTCGAGGCCCCACAGGGAAGGTTGAACGCCCTGGTCAAAGGGCGGCGTCACGAGCTGAGGTACAGCCCGGCGACGAACCTGGGGTCGATGGCGTCGCCCACGGGGATCGCCGCCAGATCGCGCGCCAATGAGGCGAACCAGCGCAGCGCCAGGCGGGCGGCGGCGTCGCGATCACCCACCGAGACGCCGCTCTGATCGCCGACGCGGGCCTCGAGCTCGGCGCGCGCGGCGGCGGCGATGGTCTCATCAAAACCTGCCTCGTGGCTCACCGGGGCGAGGTGGGCGCGCAGGGCTTGTAGGGACGCGGAGGGAAGCGGCTCATCGAGCGCGGGGAGACCGAGCGCGCGGGCCACGACACGGCTACGAAAGATCGAGGGTAACGTCAGGCCATCCGGCAGCTCTCGCGGCCAGATCTCACGTGGCGCGAGCCGCGCCGAGAGCCGCGCCTCGTCGACCCAGGCGCCGGCCAGCCTGAGGTCGGCACGCGAGGCGAAGGCGCGAGGTGGCTCCGTCTCTCCGAGCGTCGGGCGCGGCGAGATCAGCAGGTTTAGGCGCCGCTCGAGGGCGGGCTCGAGGAGGTCGAGGCGGCGCGGGCCCCGCCCGAGCCCGCCTTGGCGGGCCAGCGGCAAGAGCGGTCGCCCGATCGCGACGGTCATCCCATGACCGAGGCGGGCGATCCGTGAGAGGGCGACTCGCCCGAGGACATGGGACGCGCGGTCGACCTCGCCGTTGGTGAGCTGCTCCAGGCCGATGCTCAGCCGCCCCCGCAGGCGGCGTAAGCTCTCGTCGGCCAGCTCGTGCTGCTCCGGCGCCACCCGGTCGGCCGAGAGCGTCCGATTCGCGAGAAACATCATCGCCTGGGAGAGCCGGCGACGCTCGTCATCGTCGTCGACCTGGGCCAGGGCGCGACTCCAGAAGCTGTCATCTCCGCTCGCCACGAGGCTCCGCGGATCGGCCTCGCCCACGGGCTCCGGATCGGCGCTCGGTGGGCGGTCGGCGCTGCCCTCGTCGGGATCGATCTCGTCAAGGGTCAGCGGCGCGTAGACCGCTAGCGCCTCGAGGGGGTCGGCGAAGCCGAGGTCGGCCAGCCGCCCGCTGCGCCAGCGCAACGACCACTCTTCGAGCTCCGTCGACAGCTCCCACATCAGGTTCTGAAGCAGCGAGCGTCCCCACTCCGGATCGAGGGCGTAGATCCGGTCGAGGAGGCCGGTCAGCTGCTCGAGCTCGCTCTCGGTCTCGCAGACGATGTCGATCGCGAACCAGCCGTCGGGGGTGGTGTAGAAGCTGCCAATCGGCTCCTCAGGCAGCGGCTCGTCTTCGTCTCGCGCCAGATAGATCGCGCAATGAGTCCGCAACAGATACCCCAGCAGCTCGACGTCGAGGCCGCGGAGGTGGCGCTCGGCGGAGTCATCGCCGAGGAGCGTCAGGGCGTAGACCCAGTCGCGGAGCTCGTCGATGTCGACACGATCGGCGGCCCAGACCTGCAGATCGAGCACCTCGCGGACCTGCTCGGCCTCCGCGAGCTCCAAAAGCTCGAGGCTGTCGTGGAGGCCGAGCTCGTTGGCCAGGCGATGAAGCGCGACGCCAGAGAGGCGCCCCACCGCCACCCTGCCTCCCTCGAGCAAGGTCTGCAGCTGCTGCAGGGCAGGGGAGATCGCCCAGCCGAGGCGAGGTAGCTCCAAGGCCGCCGCCTCGGCCTGGTCGGGCTCGGCGCTGCCGCCGAGCAGCCAGGAGGAGACATCTTCGTTGCCGCTGCTTTGCTCTGCCATCAGCTCTGCTCTGCCATCAGCGCTGCCATCAGCGCTGCTCTGCCATCAGCGCTGCTCTGCCATCAGCGCTGCTCTGCCATCAGCGCTGCTCTGCCATCAGCGCTGCTCTGCCATCAGCGCT
>PDPC01000052.1 GCA_002747355.1 Pseudomonadota bacterium
GAGGCCCGCCGGGAGCGGATCGTCGACGACGACGTAATGCATCTGCTGTGGGACGACGATGCGCAGCTTGACCCGCACCATCGCGCCGGCCTTCACGCCGACCTGGGGACGGCCCTGCTTGCCGCCCGCGGGCATCTTGCCGCGGAGCTTCGAAAACGAGCTGGCGTCCTGGTCGACGACCTCGTAGGTCCGCGTGACGAAGAAGCCCTCATCCCAGCCGGTGGTCGGCAGCTTGGCCCGCGCGTAGCGCAGCGTCGCCGTGTAGTGCAGCCGTCCCGTCCCCTCTTTGATGAAGCCCAAGATGCCCTTTGACCCACCGTCGTCGACCAGCTTGGACATCGGCAATGTGGTCCGCTCGACCTTCAGCGTCCGACCGGTGAAGCGCGTGTCCACCAGCTTGCTCTTGTCGAGCACGACCTTGGCCTCGAAGTCCGGCGCGGCCTGTTCACGCGCCTTGTAGTAGCGATGTAGCCCGACGAGCGCGTAGACCGTCTCCTGGGTGTTGCGCCAGCGGCCGTTTTTGCGCTGTCCCACCAGGTAGGCCACCAGCTTGTCGACCAGCGGATGCTGCGGGTTTATCGTCAGCAGCGCCTCGAGGACCATCGCCGTCGAGCGGTTGCTCGAGTGGAAGACCGGCGCGTAGAGGCCGCCGAGGTTTTCCTCCACCTTGGCTGTCTTGCCGGTCTGGTGGACGGCGTTGAGCACCTCTCGGAGCACGGTCTTGGTCGCCTGCGCGTCGGAGCCGGCGCGGCTCATCGCCGAGACCAGCAGGGCGCGGGCGAAGATCGGCAGGTCGGCGCGCTTGGCGTAGAGCTCGTTCAGCTCGGCGTGGGGCTTCTCGCCGAGCTGCACCAGCACGTAGGCGATGAAGGCCTTCACGCTCCGGTCGTAGGCGGCCCGCTCAGCCTCTTTGGAGACGCGGCGCTTGAGCTGCGCTTTCAAGAAGCGGTGGGCGCGCTTCATCACGCGGGATGAGACAGCGTAGCCGCTCGACTTCGCCTTATGGAGGCCCCAGGTGGCGTAGGCCGAGAGCCAGGGGTGAGCCCAGCTCGACGAGGCCCAGTAGCCGAAGCCGCCGTTCCAGCGCTGCATTCGCTGCATCCGAGCGATCAGCTTGCGCACCAGGGCGTCAACCTCGGCGGGCTTCTTTAGCCCGTAGGCGGTCGTCAGCTCTTTGAAGAGCGCCAGCGGCACCAGGCGGCTGGTCGTCTGCTCGGTACACTCGTGAGGGTAGGCGATCAGGTACTCGAAGCCTGGGCGCAGGCCGACGAGCGCCGATGAGCTCAGCGAGACCTCGAGGCCGCCGACGTCAGAGCGGATGTCACCCGAGGGGACGAAGGCCTCGGCCTCCTTCGACTCTGTGGCCCCGAAGGTCGCGACGGTCTCGGTGACCAGCGGGAGCTTGATCGGCCGGGTCAGCTTCAGCCCGTCTTTGTAGTCGCCGAGGCTGGCGCTGAAGGTGAACACCGCCTTACCGGGCTTTTTCGCCGAGAACGTGAAGCGCGCCTCCGCGCCGCCGCCGTCGGGGATCGTCAGCTGTTGGCTCGCGGCGCCCTCGAGCTCGAGGCCCTGCACCTTGGCCGAGATGGTCACGGCGCCCTGCTTGCCGCCGCGGTTATGCACGACGACGCCAGCCTCGAACGTATCACCGACGCGGACGAGGCGCGGCAGCGTGGGCAGCAGGAGCAGCGGCTTGTTGACCGTCAGCTGGCACTTGCCCGAACCAAAGCGATGATCCTCGCTGACCGCCACGGCCATCACGCGGAAGGTCGTGAGGTTGTCGGGGAGCTTGAAGCGCACCTGCGCTTTGCCTGAGGCGTCGGTGATCACCTGCGGGTTGTAGTAGGGCGTGCTGACAAACTGGCTGCGGGGCTGACCCGCCGCCGCGGCTCCACGATCGGCGCCACCACCGCCGCCTGGTTTTTTGCCCTTCTCGCCAAAGAGCTTGCGAGACAGCAGCACGATTCGGTTATCCGCCGTGCGCACCGAGAGGCCGCGTTGGGCGTAGAAGAGGGACATCGGGGTTGGCGTCTTGTAGCCGACCAGCGAGAGCACGCCCTCGTCGGCGACGAAGACTGTCAGCTCGGCGCTCGCCGCCTTGCCGCGGTGATCGGTGGTCTGGAGATCGACCACGACCTCTTCGCCGGGGCGGTAGGTCTTCTTTTTCGGCGCTACCTTGACGTGGAGGCGACGGTCCTGCTGGCTGATCGGCAGCTTCAGGTAGCCGACCTTGAACATCGGCTTGCCAGGATCGGTCTCGTTGACGCCGCGCTTCTTGCTGCCCCGCGGCGGCGGCAAGCGACCGCGAACGAGCATCACCGAGACGAAGGCGTTGGGCACCAGCTCCTTGGTGATCGGCACGTTGACCCAGGTCGCGGTCTTTTGGATCCGCAGCGTCTTGCGCAGATAGATGCCGTTGCGCTCGACGGTGAGCAGGCCGTAGGCGTTGGTGAAGGGGGCCTTGATCATCAGCCGCGCCACCTGGCCAACCTTGTAGCGCTTTCTGTCTTTGATCAGCTCGACTCTTGGCTCGGTGCTGCGGCGCCAGGGGACATAGTCAGGGCCTGTGACGTAGACGCCGAAGGAGCTCATCAGTGGGTTACCTCGCGGATCTCGGGCCTGGAGGCGCAGCACGTAGTAGCCAGCCTTGGGCGCCGTGACCTTGCAGGCGATGGGCTTGGCCGCGCTCTGTAGGTCGCAGCTGCCGACGGCGGTCTCCTTGGGCCGGCTGACGAAATAGCTCGAGCCGCGCAGGCCCTTCTTGCGCACCGAGTGCCAGGTACGGCGGTAGAGGGTGCCCTTGATCGCCTGGCCTGAGACCCGTTTGCCCTTGGGATCGACGGCGACGATCTGCGCCTCGACCTGGTGGCCGGCGCTGATGAACGTCGCTTTCGGTTTGGCGCCGATGTAGAACTCGCCGGGGTGTAGCAGCACGGTGGTGCGGTTGGAGATGCTCTGCCGCGAGATGTCGGTGACCGTGGCCTCGACGCCGTAGGAATGCGGAGCGTTCATCTTCGCCGGCTTCAGGGTCTTTTGGCCCTGCGCCGATCCGTTGCGATCGAGCTTGCCGCGGCCGGTGGCCAGGTGGCCGCGGGTCGAGACATAGCTGCCCCACCAGCTGATCTCATTATGAAAGATGTAGCCGGCGTGTCTCGGCGGTGACCACGAGGTCTGACGCCAGTTGATATGGGTCCGGTACTTGGTCGCGCGCATCGGCGCGCCGAAGAGGTACTTGCCGCCGAGGTCGTAGCGCATCACGTCGCCGCGCACGTAGTGGCGCTTGTCGGTCTTCACCCTTACGGCGAACTCCGCCGGGCGGTACTCTTCCACGCGGAAGGAGCCATAGGAGCTGGCCTTGCCCAGCTTCGCGGTGACGCTGTAGCGGCCGAGGGCGGCGCCGGCGGGGAGCTTCTGCTCGAGGTGGAAGGTGCCAAAGCGGCTCAGCTCGACCTGATGCGTGGCGAGCTTCTCGCCGCGGGCGTCGCTGATCACCAGCGAGACCTGGCCGCGGGGGAGGGTCAGCCCGCCTCTGCCCGAGCGCCGCATGATGCCCTTGATGTGGACGCTCTCGCCGGGGCGGTAGATCCCGCGCTCGGAGAAGATCATCCCCAGCACGCCGCTCTTGCCGTCGTCCCAGGTCTCATCGAGGCCGAAGTCCCAGGCGCGGATCCCCGACTGGGTGGTCGAGCGGGTGTAGCTCAGGTCTTGGCCCTTCTCGACCACGAAGAGGTAGCTGCGCGCCTCCTTCGGCTTCGAGAGCTCGTTGGCGCCGGGGCCGACCGCCAGGCCGCCCTTGTCGGTCTTGCCGCTCCACCGTGGGCCCTTGTCGCCGGGCTGCCAGATCGAGACCTTCGCTCCCGCGACCGGCTTGCCCGTCGCCAAGGAGGTGACCCAGACCAGCGAGCCGAAGGGGGAGTATTTGGCCGTCACGCCGAGGTCGGTGACGCGGACGATCGCGCGGTCGATCGCTTTCGAGTCGTGGGTCTTGCCGTTCGTCTTGCGGCGCCCGCGGAGCTTGCTCTGGAGCTCGAGGGCCAGCAAGCCGCGGCCACCCTTGCCGACGAGGCGACCGAGGTCCGCGCGCTCGACGACTCTCTTGTTCGGGCGCCCGCCCACGGCGAGCTGGCGCGCTTTGACGCCAGCGAGCTTGGAGTAGAAGGGCTCGTTGGCGTCATGCTTGGTGTCGGCGAGCAGCGCCGAGAGCTCGGCGGGGGTGATGCGCTTGCTGTAGAGCGTCGCCTCGGTGGCGTTGCGGAAGAGCAGGGGCAAGCGCTTGGGGCCCTTGGCCTCGAGCACGCCGGCGCCGATGGGGAGCCGAGCGTAGGGCTCGTAGTCGCCAGTCGTAAACGTGAAGCGGCGTTGACCTACGAGTGGCTGACCGAAGCGATCTTTCAGACTGCCGGCGACGGTCACAGTGAAGCGCTTGCGCGGCTTGTAGCACCAGTCGAGGTAGAAGCGGGTCGAGGGGTAGCGGCTGCGGCCCGGGTTGAGCGCGCGGCCGTTGACCCGGATCGCGGCTCGGGCGATCTTACTCGGTGAGGGGGTGGAAAAGAGCAGCCGCACCGAGCTGCCGGGGTCGCAGTTCGTTTCGCACGAGATACCCGTGACCTTGAAGGGGCCGTAGGTGCGGAAGCTCACGCGGTAGCCGCGCTCCATCGGCAGCGGACCTTGGCCGCCGACGAGGCCCTTTCTCAGCACCAGGGTGATCCGCGAGTCGAGGGGCAGGGGTTTGGCCGGGCTGATGTTGATCACCCGGGGGTCGCGCGAGCCCTTGTAGCCCGACCAGCTGCCGCGGCGCGCCAGGGCGCCGATCGTGACGATCTGGCCACCCTTGCTCGGCTTGGCGACGAACTGCAGCAGCGACTGGGCTCGCCGGGGGGGTACCGCCTGGTTGAAATAGAGCTTCAGCTGCTGCCGCGGCGAGCCCCAGCGGCGCGCGTTGTTAGGCAGGTAGTGGCGCGTGACCTTCAGCCGCACGGTCTCGAAGCGCCAGCTCTTATCCGCCGCGAGCTTGCTGCCGTCGACCGCCTCGAGGCCCGCGGCGACCTTGACCTGGTAGGTGCTCGAGCCCTGCAGCGGCTTGTCCGGGGTGAAGGCCAGCGTGCGCGAGCTGAGCCAGCGCTGCTTGCCAGGCACCGGCGGGTCGAGGCTGATCGGAGCCTTCTCGGCGCGCTCTTCGACCCGCGCGAGGGGGACCACGGGCTTGTTGAAGGTCACGGTGATCTGCGCGTGGCGGCTCGGCGCTCTGCCCTTGGGCGAGACGAAGACCACCTCGAGGGGGCCCTCCTTGGCTTGACCTGCGCCCCCGGCGGGCACCTTCAGCGGCGGCCCCTTGACCTCCGGCAGGCTGTAGGAGTCGTGGCAGCTGATGCCGATCAGGGCCAGGCTGGTGAGTAGCGCGAGCTTTCGCATACGAAGACCTCTCGGGAACGAGCGCTCGATTCAGAGAGCGGTGCGCGCTGGGTCAGCACAACGCGATCGAGCGTTTGGATGTAGATGTCGCCGTAGTAGCGGGCGAAGCATGCCATAGCCATAGGCCGCTGTCAGGCGACGCATTGGGCATCGTTGCAGCAAAGGGTGGGCCAAAAACTATTGGCAACGATCCCGAAGCGCTAAAGGGCTGCGTGGTCGATCTGACACAGCCGTTTCGGGCGAGCAGACCCACGTTGGCCTACGGCGATTGGCCGGCGGACACCCTGATGAAGACAGGACATCATGAACGTACGACGAGCGTGGGAGCGCGGGCTTGACGTGATCCGACCGAGCTAGCGCCGCTTTTTCGGTTTTGCTGGAACCTTCTTTTGAATATCTCGCATCTTCATACGCTTGGCGTACTCGGCAGGCGCAGAGACCCTCAAATCGGCTTCCCAGTCCTCGAGATCATCCAAGGTCATGCCGCGGCGAGCAGAAGCAACCACCCACTTACCACCACGCTTATCCCAGGTGGCCGGCTTCAGCTTCTTGTCGTCTTTGATCATGATGTTCTGCCTACCGTCGCTGTCTTCTTCGATGTAGATGGTGTTGCGAGGCGCAGAAGGGGTGATGTAGCGAAAGGTCAACCCGCCAAAGCCAGTGAGCTTGGGCATATGAAGACCCCAGTCGTCTTTCGTGTCCAGGTCTGCATCTTCCACCAAAGACCAGAAGTTCTTGATGAAGAGGGACTCGGCCAGCGCTACGTCTTTGGGGTCCTTTTGGGAAACACCCGGAGTCTTCGTCGCTCTTGGGGGATTGTCCTTCAGATGCTTCACGACCTTGGGAAGCGCACTCAAGATACTTGCATCATCCAGCTCCAACCCCAGCGCTTCAGCAGCTGCCACCACTTGTTTTCCCGTGTACTTTTGACCAGCAAGCGTGCTCACGGAAGCTACGGTCATTCTTCCTATATGATTGGCCATTTCTCTCCTTATTCCTCTCTCGGATCTCTCCGATATGCGTTCTGATGAAAACGAACATATATAACTACGTTAATTACTTTCGCAGTTCAATATTAGGCTGAACGTTTCTTGGTGGAAAAATGATTTCAGGGTTTAGGAGCACCCCCACACATGCCTCCCGTCGCCGGGCACCGCACTGCCGGCCGCTTTTTCGGCCTCAGAGAGTTCGCCATACCACCCTTATGGCTCGTTTCTTCGGCTACGAAACCGGCGCGGCAGCTCAGCACCCGGCTCGGTCCCGAATGTGTGGGGAAGCTCTTGAGCCTGACGCTTCGAGAGATCGACGCCACCAGACAACGAGAAGGGGCTCGCCTGGGCTCAGCCGTGACTCGTGTTGACTCGTGTTGGCTTGCGTCCGGGGAGAGTCGAACTCCCACAGGGGTTACCTACTGGAACCTAAATCCAGCGCGTCTACCAATTCCGCCACGGACGCGTGCGAGGCAGGTGGCCGTGTGGGCTCCCCACCTCGGCGCCAGTATAGAAGCGTTGTCGCCGGCGTCAACCGACTCGAGACCCTACTGGGGCGAGCCCTTTTGTTGTGGCTGGGACCTGGTTGGGGCGATAATCGTCCAGCGGAAACCGGCAGGGTTCGCGCTGACGTAATGCACACGATAGGGCGGTCTAGATGGCGAGAGAGCGCCTCGGCGACATCCTGAAGAAGGCCGGCTTGCTGGACGAGGCTGGTCTACGGCGCGCGCTGAACGAGCAGCAGCGCTGGGGGGGACCGCTCGGTCAGTACCTGGTGCAGATGGAGCTGATCACGGAGGAGACGCTCGTTCGTGCGCTGTCTACGCAGTACAAGCTGCCGGCGGTGGCGCTGGATCCGCCGCGCCTCAACGTCGCCGACGCGCGTCAGATCCCGCAAGAGATCTGTGAGCGCAACCATGTGATCTGCTTTCGCTCCGACGACAGCAAGAACTTCCTCGATGTCGCGATGGCGGATCCATCGAGCCTCGACGCGATCGACGAGGTGCGGGTCGTGACGCGACGCAATGTCCGACCGTTCTTCGCCGCGCCGAGCGCGATCGACGAGGCGATCAAGGTCGTCTTTTATGGCGAAATGGACGGGGCGATGGGAGGGGTGATCGATCTCTCCCCGGCGTCGGGGACGCGGACCGACTCGCGCTCCTTGGGCGCGCTGGACAAGGTCGCGGCCAAGACGGGCTCCGCGCCAAAGCTGCAGGTCAAGGTCACGCCAAACGCGCCGCGACCTGCGCCACCACCGCCGCCGCCTCGTGATGGTGGGTTGAGGCCGACCAACACCGAGGAGGCCTTCCATGTCTCGATGGAGGTGCCC
The DNA here is from genome assembly GCA_002747355.1 of Pseudomonadota bacterium. GTDB lineage: Bacteria > Myxococcota_A > Polyangia. The sequence goes on from PDPC01000052.1 coordinate 7,732, forward strand.
GCAGTGGAGGTGAAGGCCTCCGTCGACAGCGATCCCAAGCTGCGCCGCCGGCTCGAGCGCGTTGAGGCCGCGCTGGCGCGAAACAGCGCCTTGCTGCAGCTGCTGCTTAACCCGCTGGTGCAGAACGGCCAGCTCGATCACGCCGCGGTCGCGTCGTTGCTCGACGAGCATTGACCCGACCCCGGCGCGCCACGCTCCCACGCGATACAGCGAGGAAAGCTTTTGCAGATCGAGGCCGACCGAGGGCAGAATAGCGTCGCTTCACTGACATGATGTAGACGGCTCCTCGCAGGGTGCGAGGAGCGGAAACCAACGACGCTCGATCGCGGGAGACGCGACCGCGGCGGCACCCAAGCTAGGGGTGCGCTTTGGGAAGGAGTCATTCATGGGTACTGGAATCGCGCTGATTATCGCTGGAATCCTCGCGGCGTCGAGCTTGATCGTCGCGCGCAAGCCCAACGCACAAGAATACATCGACAAGCTCACGCCCTACCAGGGCTGGCTCGGCGTAGGTCTCTTCGTATGGGGTATTGTCGACCTGATTCGCCTCTTCGGGTACATCGGCTTGCTCTTCAAGGTGAAGTTCCTGCTTGCGGTCTTTTTGCTCGTCGCGGTCCCGATCGAGATCTTGCTCGGCTTCATCCTCGGTTTCGGCTTGATCACCAAGTACGCGCTCTCGAAAAACGAGACGGCGATGGAGAAGGGCAGGGCGATCCGCAAGAAGCTGGCCCCGCTCCAGGGCGTCATCGGCATCGCCGGCATCATCGTCGGTCTGCTGGTCATCGTTTGGGTGATCATCCTCTGAGCGTGATCTCGAGCCTCTTGGCTATACGGCGCTCGCTAGCGCGAAGAGCGCCGTCGTCGCCGGGGCGAGTCTCCTCTTTCGGACACCCCCCACTTCGCTGACGAAGCGCGCCTCCTCGACGACGCGCTCGGGTAGCGCCGCCTCCAGCTCGCCCAAGTTGGCCGTCAGCAAGAAGCTCCCGCGCCCGTCGACGCGGTCGAGCTCGACGAAGAAGGTTCTGCCCTCGCGCCAGCTGCGTGTGCCCGCGGTGCTGCTGGCTAGCTGCGGTCGGAGCTCGCGCCGCAGCTCGAGCAGCCGACGTGTCAGCGCCAGGTGTTCCCGGTGTCCGTCGCGCCGCCGCTCGCCCCAGTCGAGCCGCGACCGCTCGAGCGCCTCCCGCTCCTGAGGGCCGGGGGCTCGCTCTTCGCAGCGCTGGAGGTCGACCTCGTGGAAGGTCTGCAGCCGGCCCTTGGTCACGCGACGCCCGAGGCTCTCGGGGAAGTCGGTGAAGAAGTGGAAGCGCTGCCGCGTCGCCCACTCCTGCCCCATGAAGAGGTAGGGCACGGCGGGGTGCAAGAGCAGCAGCGCCGTCGCCGCGCGGAAGACCCGCGGCGAGGTCAGCTCCTGCAGCCGCTGGCCGAGGTAGCGGTTGCCGCAGCTATCATGGTTGACGAGGTAGTCGACCAGCGTACCCCAGGGGAGCTTGTCGACCGGCTCGCCGACGACGCGGCCGCGCTGCGGAGAGAACTCCCCGGCTAGCGCGAAGCCGCGCTCGAGGCAATGGCAGAGGGCGTCGCCCTCGTCGTCGACCTCGCCGTACTCCATGTGCCGCTCGCCGGTGAGCAGCCGATGGGTCGCCCGCTGGTAGTCGAAGTTCAGCTGCGAGACCGTGACCCCTGGGCTCTCCGCGCGGAGGATCGAGGCCTCGTTGTCGACGGACTCGAGCATCAGGTGACCGTGGTGTCCGTCGCCAGCGCCGCGGGCCAGCCCGCGGGCCATGCGCTCGAGGTGCGGGCGTCGCTCAGCGCTGGGGATCGCGTGGACGGCGTCGACGCGCAGACCGTCGACCCGATAGTGCCGCGCGAAGTGCCAGGCCATCTGCTCGAAGTAGGCGAGCACAACCTCTCGGTCGAAGCGCGGCCCCGGGCCCCAGGCCGTGTTGGCTTCGCGGTGGAAGAAGCCTCGCCCCATCTGCCACATCGGGTTGCCCTCGGGCCCGAAGTGATTGGTCACCACGTCGACGAGCACGCAGATGCCAAGCTGGTGGGCCTCGTCGATCAGCCGCTGCAGCGTGGCCGGGCGACCGTAGGCGGCGAAGGGAGCGAGGTGGAAGACGCCATCGTAGCCCCAATTATGCGCGCCGGCGGAGGTCGCCAGCGGCATCAGCTTCAGCCCGGTGATGCCGAGCTCGGCAAGCTCTGAGAGCCGCCGCCGCACGTCGTCGTAGCCGCCCTGGCCCTCGCGGTCGAAGGTGGCGACGTGGAGCTCATAGAGCACCAGCTCGGAGGCCCGCACGCCGCGCCAGTCGACGGCCTGCCAATCGTAGCGGTGGTCGATCACCTCGCTGGGGCCGAACACGCCGTCGGGCTGAAAGGGCGAGGCTGGGTCGGGTTGGGGCCAGCGCCCGTCGCGCTGGAGTCGATACCGCGCGCCGCCGGCGAGCCCGTCGACGCGGCAGCGCCAGTAGCCCTCGTCGCCGCGCTCGAAGGGGTGGCGCTCTTCGTGGGGAGTCTCAGGGTGCAGCACGAGCTGAAGCTCTCGGGCGCCCGGCGACCAGACCCGAAAGGTCACGCCGTGATCGTCGAGGGTTGGCCCAAAGAGGGCAGGCTGCCCCTCGTCGGGGGTCGGGCTCGGCTTCTGCTCGCGTTGGTCCATGAAGCCGATCTGAGCTGTCGCGTCGGAGACGTGCAAGGGGTATATCTAACCGACGACGAACCGACGACGAACCGACGACGATCCGTCGATGAACCGACGATGATCCGTCGATGATCCGTCGATGATCGGAGGCGGTGACGAGCTGGCGACGAGCGTACGTTTTCAGGTCTCTTTCAGGTCTCTGCAACGTGCTCCCCTCGCAGGCGTTGGAAAGCTCGGTGCACTGCGGTGGCCGTTGAGCGCCCGCCGGCCATGCGCTACGCTTGCCGCAAGACCGCGAGGACATCGTGACCTCTTCTCGAGGCGGACCCAAGCCGCTATTGCTGGCACACCAGATCCCCACCCCCTATCTCCTCAACCACGTGCTGTGGCTCGAGGAGCAGGCCGACGCCGCGAAGACGCCCGAGGCGCAATACGCCTACTGGGACGCCTATCAGCATCTGGTCGAGATGATGCGGGGCGTCACCGGCCACGGTCCGATCCAGGGTGGCACCGAACCCAGGCAGCCCGACAGGACGGTGCGCGTGTTCGAGATCACGGCGCAGCCCGGCCCACCGGAGAGCAACACCGACATCGACCCGGTGGAGTCGCTGCGCCGCTCCCGGCTGCGCATCGAGATCCCCGAAGACTAGCGGAAGTCGCCCCCCTGGTGGAGATCTTCGGCTAGAACAAGTCGTCGAAAGTCGTCCCCTGGTGGAGATCTTCGGCTAGATAAAGTAGTCGAAGTCGCTCTCGCGGTGGGACCAGCGGAGCAGGCGGAAGACGTGAGCGACGCGGTCCTCCGGGTCGAGCTTCACGTAGTTCGTCGCGCCGCTCCAGATGAAGCGCTCGTCGCTGACGAGGTCGTGCATCTGGTAGGTGTCTTGCGGACCGAGGTTCAGCTGCTCGAGGGGGAGGGTGAGCATGGTCTCTTGAGCCCGGTAGGGGTCGAGGTTGACCACGGTGACGACGATGTTGCGTCGGTCGTCGGTGGCTTTGTAGTAGGCCAGCACCTGGTCGTTTTCGGTCTCGCAGAACACCACGTCACGGTACCGCTGCAGCGCTGGCTGAGCGTGGCGCGCGGCGTTGAGCTTGGCGATGTAGGGCTTGATGTTCCCTGGCCGATCCCAATCCCAGACCTTGTAGTCGTACTTCTCCGAGTCGATGTACTCCTCTTTGCCCGGCACGGGCTTGCCCTCGCAGAGCTCGAAGCCGTTGTACATACCCCAGACCGACGAGAGCGTGGCGGCTAGCGTCGCGCGCATCATGAACGCCGCCCGCGGCGCGTTCTGCAGCATCTTGGGCAGGATGTCTGGCGTGTTGACAAAGAGGTTGGCGCGCATGTAGTCGGCCACCTCGCTGCCGGTGAGCTCTTCGAAGTACTCGATCAGCTCGCTTTTGAAGTTGCGCCAGGTGAAGTAGGTGTAGCTCTGGGTGAAGCCGCTCTTGGCCAGCGCCCGCATCATCTTCGGTCGCGTGAAGGCCTCTGCGAGGAAGACGACCTCTGGGTGCTCTCGCTGCACCTCGGCGATCAGCCACTCCCAGAACTGCACCGGCTTGGTGTGCGGGTTGTCGACGCGAAAGGTCTTCACGCCATGACCGATCCAGAACTGGAGCACCTCTAGACAGGCGGTCCAGAGGCCTTCCCGGTCGTCGGTGTTGAAGTTCAGCGGGTAGACGTCCTGGTATTTCTTTGGCGGGTTTTCTGCGTATTTGATCGAGCCGTCGGGGCGGTGGATGAACCACTCGGGGTGCGCCTCGACCCAGGGGTGGTCGGGAGAGGCCTGTAGGGCATAGTCGAGGGCGACCTCGAGGCCGCGCTCCTCGCAGGCGGCGACAAAGCGATCGAAGTCATCAATCGTGCCGAGCTCGGGATCGATCGCCGTGTGGCCGCCATGCTCGTTGCCGATCGCGTAGGGGCAGCCAGGGCTGCCGGGAGGGCAGTCGAGGGAGTTATTGGGCCCCTTGCGGTGGGTCACGCCGATCGGATGGATCGGCGGCAAGTAGAGCACGTCGAAGCCCATCTCGGCGATCTCATCGAGGCGGGCGATCATGTCGTCGAAGCTCGCCGCCTGGCCTTCCACCGTGCCCTGGGAGCGAGCCCACATCTCGTACCAGCTCGCGAACTGTGCCCCCCGGCGGTCGACGAAGACCTCGAGCACTCGCCCGTAGTAGCCCGCGTCGCTGCGGTCGGCGTGACGCTCGAGGGCGTCCGAGAGCTCGTGGGTCGACAGGGTGGCGAGGATGCCTTGATCGTCGCCGCTGCTGGTGGCCGGGCCTCGCGCCACGGCCCGTTCGAGCAGGCGACGCAGCTCCTTGAGCTCTTTTGTGACCTTGTTGCCCTTGCCCCTCTGCAGCTGCTTCACCAGCGCGAGGGCTCGAACCTCCGGCGTGCGTTGCTCCACGCGCTCATCGAGCAGCTCGATCACGTCGAGGATCCTCGCCTGCTCGATCGGGTCTTTCACCCGCTCGACGGTCTGGTCGAGCAGGGCTCGCCCTTCGAGGAGCTCGCTGCCTACGTCCTGCCCAGCCTCGATACGTTTCTTCAGATCGGCGCGCCAGCTGAGGAAGGCGTCGCGCCAGGCCGTCACGGTGTACTCGTAGGTCGTGTTCTCGATCAGGTCGAAGGCGCCGCGCCAGCGATCGTTTTCGACCAGCGTCATTGGGGTCTCTTGCCAGGCATCCTCACCGCGCTGGCGGTAGAGCAGCCTCGCGAGCACGATCTCGTGACCGTGGCTGAAGATGTCCGCCTCGACCACGAAGCGGTCGCCGACGACGCGCTTGACCGGGTAGCGGCCTCCGTCGAGCTCGGGGAACACGCGCTCGATGACGATGGTGTTGATCTCCGGGAGCGGCATCGTTGACCTCCGTCGGCTTTGGCAGGGGGCTGAGAGCGGCTGCTAGAGCAGGCTCTTGTAGAGCTCGACCGTGCGCTTGGCGATGGAGCCCCAGCCGTAGCGCTCCTCGGCGCGAGCGCGGCCAGCCTTGGCCATCTTGGCCCGCAGCTCGTCGTCACGCATCAGGCGGTTGATCCCCGCGGCGAGGTCGCTCGCGAAGGTGGCGGCATCGACGGGCTCGAAGGGCGCCTCGCGCTGCTGCTCGAAGGGCACCAGAATACCCGTCTTTTCGGGGATGATGATCTCTTTGATCCCGCCCACGGCGCTGGCGACGATCGGTGTCTCGCAGGCCATCGCCTCGAGGTTAATGATGCCGAAGGGCTCATAGATCGATGGACAGCAGAAGACCTTGGCGTGGCTGTAGAGCTGAATCGCAGCCTGCTTGGGCACCATCTCGGCGATCCAATGCACGTTGGCCCGGCGCGCGCGTAGCCCGTCGATCAGGGCTTGCATCTCGTCAGCGATCTCCTTGGTGTCGGGCGCGCCGGCGCAGAGCACGATGCCAACCTCGGGGTCGAGCTGCTCAGCCGCGTGGAGCAGGTGGATGATGCCCTTCTGGCGAGTGATCCGCCCGACGAAGAGCACATAGTCGAGATCTCTTGGCACCCCGTAGCGCTCGAGGTAGCTGGTGTCGTCGTTGCGCTGGTATTCGTGCAGGTCGATACCGTTGGGGATCACCTGCACCCGCTCGGCGGGGACGTCGAAGTGCTCGAGCACGTCGCGCTTGGTCTCCTCCGAGACCGCCACGATCGCGTCGGCCATGGTGAGCGCCGTGCGCTCGATCCAGCTCGAGAGATCGTAGCCGCGCCCGAGCTGTTCGCGCTTCCAAGGGCGCAGCGGTTCGAGGGAGTGGGTCGTGAGCACCAGCTTCTGACCGTAGAGCAGCTTGCCCAGCACGCCGCCAAAATGCGAGTACCAGGTGTGGCAATGTACGATTTCGGCCTGCGCGTCGCTGGCCGAAAACGCCACGTTGCGCGCCAGCGTGCCCAGCGGCGAGCGCAGCTTGTCGGGCGCCTCGTCGATGAGCCCGGCTGGTATCTCGTAGCCTCGAACGCGCAGCCGACCACGGTCGAGCTGCTGATCGCCGAAGCAGCGCACCTCGAGGTCGATCAGCGACGCCAGCTCGCGAGAGAGGTACTCGACGTGGACGCCCGCGCCACCGTAGACGTTCGGTGGGTACTCGTTGGTCAGAAACAGCGCCTTCATAGGTCGAAGGCTAGAGAAACCATGAGCCTTGCGCAACCATTGTCGTCGCTTCGGAGGCCGGCACCCTCTTGAACTCCGCGGAGGCTATAGCACCACGCCGCCGTAGCCGACGAAGCTCGAAGCGGGGCGACGGTCGGCGCTGGTGCTGTAGCGCAGCTCGCGGCCCGCGTTGGCGCCTGCGGCACGGGCGCAGTGGATCGCTGCCGCCGCCGCGCCGGGGCAGCAGGCATTATGGCTGGCCAGCGCCTCGTCGAGGAGCGTGGTCGTCTCGGCGGCAAGCGCGCGCTGCAAAAACGCGCGATCATTCGTCTCACGGACCCACGCCTCAGCCTCCGGCCCGATGCCCTTGGGCGTGAAGCGATAGTTCGGCCCGTAGTGCGTGAGGTCGGTTGAGCCGACGAAGACCATCGTCCGTGACAGCTCGGCGGCGGCGGCGAGGAGCGCGTCGGCCAGCCGCAGGCTGAGGGTGTTCGGGGGCGCGCCGAGCACCAGGAGGTGCGCGTCGGGGAAGAAGTGCTTGATCAGCGGGAAGACGACCTCGGCGGAGTTATCCTGACTGTGGCGTTGGGGGCTCTCGAGGTGAAGCGCGGGGAAGCGGGCGGCGAGGGCCGCGGCGAGGGGCTCGTCGACGGGCAGCGGCCCGAGGGGCGTCTCGCAGGCGCCGCGCTCGAGCAGCGTCGCGGGCGAGCGCGGGTGGAGGTGGCCGGCGAAGAGCGCCACCGTCTCCGGCGGGGCGGCGAGCTCGGCGAGCTCCCGCAGCACGTCATAAGCGATGGAGCCGGAGAAGACCCAGCCAGCGTGGGGCACGATCCCCGCTCTCAAGGGGCCCTGCCGGTTGGGAGAGAGAGGGGCGCCTGCCCGGGCGTCGACGGCGTCGGCCTCGAAGCCCTCGAAGATGCGTTGGCACTCGCTCTTTTGGTTGGGGTACCAGGCGCCAGCTAGCTCAGCCCGTCGCAGCTCCATGGGTCTCTCAGTTTCTGACGCAGTTGAAGCTGTAGTTGACGATCGACGACTCGTATTTGACCACCTCGAAGTCGGTGATCTTCAGAGACGAGAGGTCGTGGCTGCCGAGCAGGCCGCTCCATTTGGCGGTCGTGAAGCGATCGCTTTGGGCTGTGAGCGCGATGCTGCCGCCGTCGGCGAGGAACATGCCGTACGTTTTCATCGCCTTGGCCACGACCTGGGCGCCGGCGGAGAGCTTGCTGATATCGAAGCTGGCCTTGAGCCGCAGCCGCGCGCCATAGGGCAGGGAGTTGGCTCCGCCGCTCGCCGCGCTGGTCGAGTGTGTCGCCGGATGCACATAGGCCATGTTGCGGATCCGGCTGTTGGGCAGGATGAAGCGGATCGCGTGGTTGATCGTCCCCGCCTTGACCTCGTCAGCGGTGAAGAGGAGCGGGGCGATCGGGTAGCCTGCCGCGTCGGCGCTGGTGCAACCCTCGCCGCGGCCGTCGAGCGGGTAGACCTTGGTCAGGTCCCAGACGGCGAGACAGCCGCCGTAGAAGGTCCCGCCGCTGATGTTGGCGCGCCACATCTCGTAGAGCTTGTGGGTCGGTTCGTGGACCACGATCAGGTGACAGTCACCGTCGGAGACGCACTCGTAGCCGCTCTCGCCCTCGATCGCGCCGCCAGCGACGATCGGCACCTTGTCGGTGTCGCAGTCGGGCGAGTAGTGATCGCCCGTCGGGGTGAAGGCTCGAAACGGCGTCCCTGCCTTGGCGCGCAGCACCTCGATGGAGAAGTCGATGCGCATCTGCCCCGTACCCCAGCCGCCGGCGTTGGCCAGCCAGTTGATGATGGCGCTCGAGTTGCTCTGCAGCGGCGCCGAGCTGACGTCCTTGGTCCAGATGCTGCCAGCGGGGAAGTAGTGGCCGGCGGTGGGCTTGCCCTGGTCTGGTGTCGGCGGTATGCCCTGATCGGGGGGCGGGAGCGTGCCTTCATCCGGCGTCGGCGGCGCACCTGTGTCTGGCTTGGGCCCGTCTGGCTTGGGCCCGTCTTGGGGGCCATCTGTCCTGACGTTCGGGCCATCGGCCGTTGGTTCATCGCCAAGGCGAGGCTGGTCGAGGGCGGCGTCACGCTGGGATCTGCCATCGACGCCGGAGAACGACAACGTGGACTCACAGCCAACCTGCGCTGTCAGAAGGAGGAGGGTGAGGGCGCCGAGGCGTGTTGGGTGTTGCGACATGGGACCATTGTGGCCATCCCGGCCGCCCTTGAAAAGGCGCGCCGTGTCATTGTCACATCGAAGTGTCGTCGTGAGGTGTCGTCGTGAGGTGTCGTCTTGAGGTGTCATCATCGCCGCGGCGCTATACTGTTGGTGTCGATGATGAGTGTCTCCGAGCACAAGCGTATCTGCCCAACCTGTGGCGAGGGCTACGAACGCGGCCAGTTCTGCAGTCGTGATGGCGCCCGTTTAGTCGACCTTGGAGCACAGGCGGAGCTTCACGCCGACGCAACGGGGCCGTCGCGGCCCTCCGAAGCCGCATCGCCCAACACGAACGACCCGGTCGTCGGCGCGATGGTCGCGGGGCGCTTCGAGGTGCTCGAGCGGCTAGGGCAGGGGGGCATGGGGGCGGTCTACCGGGCACGTCATCGCTTCCTCGATCGCGAGGTGGCGCTGAAGCTGCTGCGCCCAGAGGTCTCCGACTTACCCGACGTGGTGGCCCGCTTTGAGCGCGAGGCGATGGCCGCGGCCAAGATAGGCCACCCGAACATCGTCCACATCGAAGACTGCGGTCGCACCGACGATGGCCACGTCTATCTCTCGATGGAGCTGCTCGAGGGCGTACCGCTGTCGAGCGCGATCGCCAGCGCGGCGCTGAGCCTCGCCGCCGCGGTGGAGGTGGCGATCGAGGTCGCCGCAGGGCTATCGGCGGCTCACGCCCAGGGGATCGTCCACCGTGACATGAAGGCCGACAACATCTTCCTCTCGCCGGGGGGAGGCGTGAAGATCCTCGACTTCGGCATCGCCAAGGTCTCGGGCTCGCTGGTGCAGACCAACCTGACCCAGACCGGCACGGTCTTTGGCACGCCCAACTATATGTCGCCGGAGCAGGCCTTGGGCAAGGCGGTCGATCACCGCAGCGATATCTACAGCCTCGGCGTGCTGCTCTATGAGATGCTCACCGGCGCCGTGCCCTTCGTGGCCGAGACGTTCATGGGCGTGCTGACCCAGCACGTCACCGAGCCCGTGCGACCGCCCCGGGAGCGCGCCCCCGAGCGCCAGATCCCCGCTTCTCTTGAGGCGATCGTGCTGCGGGCCATGGCCAAATCCGCCGACGAGCGCTATCCGGACGCGGCGGCGATGGAGGCCGCGCTGCGGGCTGAGCACACAGCCCTCGGCGGCGAGCCGCTGCATGAGCTCTCCACGGCATCAAACGCGACGCGGCCACGCCAACCGAGCAGCCCCACCGCGACGGCGGGCGAGCTGGTGGCGACACCCGCTCCGGTCGCTCAGCGGCGACGCTCAAGTCGGCTCTGGCTCGCCCTCGCGGTCGTGCTGCTCGCGGCGGTGGGCATCGGGTTCTACCTCTACGCTCGAGCGCCGACCTCTGGGCCAGCCTCCGTAGCGGCGCGGCCGAGCGCGCCCAAGCGGATCAAGATCAGCCTCAGGTCGACGCCCGTTGGAGCGGCGATCCTGCGCGATGGTCAACACGTCGGGGTGACCCCCAAGGCGCTCTTCATCGAGGCCGGGCGTTCGTTGGCGGTGGAGCTCAGATATCCAGGTTATCAGCCGAAGAAGGTGCGTCTGACACCCACGGCGGACGTCGTCCTCGAGCTGCAGATGGCCGAGGAGCTCGCAGCAGCGAAGGCGAAGGTGAAGGCGAAGGTGAAGGCCAAGGCGAAGGCCAAGGCCAAGGCGAAGGCGAAGACCAAAGCGACCCAGCCTCAGACATCGCACAAGACGAAGCGAAAGAGTAAGACCTCCAACGTGTCGCCTGGTCGCCGCAAGCGAAAGAAGGGCGAGCGGCGCAAGCGCCACAAGACGAGCCCGGGGCGTGACCATGATCACGATCACGGCGCCGATGACGATCATGGGGCATGACTAAGCTATGAGCGTCGATCTTTGTATAGCCCTTCGGAGCACCCCTGCACATTCCTCTCGTCGCCGGGCACAGCGCTGCCGGCCGCTTTCTAGGCCTCAGAACGCTCGCCGTACCGCCCGTATGGCTCATGTCTTCGGCTGCGACACCGGCGCGGCAGCTCAGCGCCCGGCTCGGTCCCGGGTTTGTAGGGGCGCTCCTAGGCTGCTGACCGCAGCCTCGCTCGGGCTCGCACTCGTGCTCGGCGCGGGGCTCGGCTCGGCGCGGGCCGATGACACAGCCCACGCGCGAGCGCTCTTCAAGGAGGGGAAGGCCCACTACGCGGCCAAGCGCTACGAGGCGGCGATCAAGGCCTTCCGGGGCGCTGGCAAGCTGCGGCCGTCCCCCCTCCTCGACTTCAACATTGCCCGCTGCCACGAGCGGCTGAAGCGTCACGAGAAGGCCATCGCGGCCTACCGGCGCTTTGCCAAGGCGCGGCCAAAGGCGGCGAAGAAGGCTGGGGTCGCAGCTCGCATCGCGGCGCTTCGACGGGCGGCGAAGGCGGCGGCAAGGAAGGCCAAGCGCGCGCGAGATCCCTACGAGGACCTCGAGGGGGGTGGCGATGGTCACAGTTACGAACACCGGGGCAGTGACCACGGTGGACACGACCACGGGGGCGCCGCTGTGACCGTGGTGCCCAAGCTCGGCCCCACGTCGCCGGTCTCCTTGGGCTCCAAGGCGCTGTCTGCCAAGGCCCGCAGAAGGTCCCTGGCTGAGGACATCCACGACGGCAAGAGCGTCGGCACCGGAGCGGCGGTGAGACCACTGGGCTCAGCTGCGAGCGGGCCGAAACCTGCGCCTCTGGTTGGCGCGGGGCCGAAGCCCACTTCTTCAAAAGACGCGGCCAAGGGCAAGCCGGCTCGCAGGGAGCGATTCGCTTCGTTTTACCCCAAGGAGGGCAAGCGACCGCCGCGGCCGCGCCGTCCTGCGAAGCCTCCGCGCCCTCAGGACGAGGGGCCGGTCTACAAGCAGTGGTGGTTTTGGGTCGCGATCGGCGTTGGCGCGCTGATCGGCGGCTTCGTGATCGCGATCGCCGCCAGCGGCGACTCCAACACCTCGTCACAAGGCAGCGGCCTCCGACAAGGTGTGGGCTTCTCGTTCTGATCCCAGCTCAGAGTAGGGTATGGTCCCCGCTGTGCGCCGTCTCGTCCCCGCCGTCTCGTCCCCGACCAGCGATGACGACAGCCTGGCATGAGGTATCCATGAGCGACTCGAGCTGTGACTACTCTCCCAACGGACTGACCGAACGCGCCGATCTGGCCTTCAGCGAAGCGCAGCTGGAGACCGCGTTACGTGGCTATAT
>PDPC01000081.1 GCA_002747355.1 Pseudomonadota bacterium
GCTTCTTGCCAGTCGGGGGCTTCTTGCCAGTCGGGGGCTTCTTCGCGCCGGCGGGGTGTTTGAGCGTGATCGAGGCGAGGAAGGCGTCAAAGGTCTTCAGCTGCGCGTCCATCGTCGTCTTGGGGCCGATGCCCTTGAAGAACCAGGGCCCTCGAGGCGTGGTCACGATCGCGGCCAGCAGCGCGTAGTCCTTCTCCTCGACCTTCGCGCCGCCCATCCTCATCGGGTTTTTCGAGCGCAGATACGTCCCCGAGTAGCGGACACGGGTAACCTTCAGCCCGTTGACGCGACGTTTGACGATCTCCGGCTTGGCTGCCGTTTCACCATCAGCGGGTTGCTTGAACTGCCGGATCCAGCGCGAGATGTTGCCCATCACGCTCCCGCCCTGTCTGGGGAAATGAAAGACGGCGACGCTCCCGGCCTTCGCGCCAGCCGCGCCGGCCAGCTCGAATTGGGCGAGGCGCATCCGCGTCGCTGGCGCCACAGCCTTCCAGCTTTGGGGCAGCTTCCAGGTCAGGGTGGGCCCCTTGGCCTCGCCGTGGCCGTGCATCGGTGGGTGGCCAGGTGGCATCTTGCCCATCTTGCCCATGGGCGGCATGCGACGGCGTTTCATCGCCGCGGCTGCCAAGCGCGAGGCCGGGTCTGAGGCGCTCTTCGTGCTGGCGGCTTCGGCGCTGCCAGCCGCCTGACCGGGCACGCCGACGTTTTTGGAGCAAGCCGACATCGCCAGCGTGATGGTAGCGGCACAAAAGAGGTTGAGAGCACCCCGAAAGATCCCTCCCGTCACCGGCCACAGCCCTGCCGGGCGCTTTTTCGGCCTCAGAACGCTCGCCGTACGACGCGTATGGCTCGTTTCTTCGGCTACGAAATCGGCAGCTCGGCAGCTCAGCACCCGGCGCGGTCCCGAAGGTGTGGGGGGGCTCTTGAGTGTCTTCGACATCGTTGCGACTCCAGCTTCATCCAGACGGCGAGCGCGTAGTGATGGCACGTCTCGCTACCGCTGGCCAGTCCTGCTAGTCTCCCCATCCCGCGGCCCCGCCGACCACGCGTCGCTGAGACACCCGCGGCCTTCAACTGTGCGAGGCTCGCAGCGAGGACGATCCACGGCGTGGCAGATGCGCTGAAAAGAGCATTCACCGACAGCGGTCCCCTGGTGGCCCGGCGCCACGGGAAGGTGCTCGTCCTCCCGTCCTGCGGCCACCTGCTCTTCTGCACCGATCTTCACGGGAATCTGCGCGATTTCCACCGGATGAGGGCGCTCTTTGAGCAGGCCAAAGACGAGCATGGCAGCGCCCAGCTGCTCTTCTGCGGCGACCTCGTCCACGGCCCTTGTTACGCTCGGGAGGAGTGGCCTGATTACCTCGGCGAGTTCTACGTCGACCAGTCCGGGGCGCTCCTCGACGACTTCATCGAGCTCTCGAAGGCCCATCCGGGCGAGGTTCATTGCCTCCTCGGCAACCACGAGCACTCGCATATCGGCGGGCCCCACACGCCGAAGTTCTGGGAGGACGAGACCGCCTACTTTGAGCACTCCGTCGGCGAGGAGCAGGCCGCGCGCTACCGCGAGCTCTTCCGCGGCTTCCCGCTGATCGCGCTCTCCTCCTGTGGTGTGGCCTTCACCCACGCGGCGCCCAACGTCGAGATCAACGGCCTCACCGAGCTCGTCGAGGCGGAATACGCGGGTCATGAGCAGATGAACCTGATGTCGATCTACACCATGCCGCTGCTCGGACGTCTGCTCTGGTCGCGGCGCTGCCCGGAGGTCGTGGTCAAGCGCTTCTTGGGGATCGTCGGCAAGGACGCCCCGCTGCACCACGTGGTCGCCTTTGGTCATGACATCGCCATTGGGGGCTACGAGCGCTTCGGCGACGAGCAGCTGATGCTCTCGACAAGCTTCGGCCTCGACGACGAAGACAAGACCTACCTCGAGATCGACCTCGGCGCTTGCTACGGCTCCGTCGACGACCTCACCCCCGGCCGCGAGCTCAAGGCCCTCTGGCCTGACGACTAGGACCCCCCCCACACACACCCGTCGCCGGGCACAGCGCTGCCGGCCGCTTTTTCGGCCTCAGAGAGCTCGCCAGACCACCTGTATGGCTCGTCTCTTCGGCGACGAAATCGGCGCGGCAGCTCAGCACGCGGCTCGGTCCCGAATGTGTGGGGGCTCTTAGTGGCGTGCGGCGTCAGTCGCGACACCAACAGGGCTCGTCTCTTGCTCAGTCCCGAATCAGCAGGGGCGCTCTTGACGCGGCGCTTGGCTGCGATAGGGTCGCCCTCGGTCCACTGATGAAGACCACTGGAGGTCCCATGCGACGACGCTTGCTCCCGTTGATCATCGCCCTCTCGGCCGTGCTGGCTCTCGGCAGCGGATGCTCGGGCAAGAAGGGCAAGCCCGGAAGCGCTGGCAAGGCTGGCAAGGGCAAGAGCGGCAAGAGCGGCAAGAGCGGCAAGAGCGGCAAGAGCGGCAAGAGCGGCAAGAGCGGCAAGAGCGGCAAGAGCGGCAAGAGCGGCAAGGCCGCCACGATCGACAGCAAGGATCCGGCCTATAGGGGCATCCCCTACGCCGCGAGCGCCGACGACGATCCGGCGCGGATGCCGAAGAAGCCCGCCACCGAGCCGGCGGAGGTCGTGGCTCGCGCGGTCTTGATCAGCCACGCCAACGCCGAGAAGAGCACCAGCGGCCGCGAAAAGGCCGTCGCCATCAAGCGCGCCAAGCGCGTCGTCGCGGCGGCGCGCAAGCAGGGCGCCGACTTCGGCAAGCTGGTGATGCAGGTCTCCGACGAGCCCGCGAAGGACCGCAAGAAGCTCAAGACGTTTCACCGCGGGCCGGGGATCGACCCGAACAAGGAGCTGCTCGAGGCGGCGCTAGCCCTCGGCGTCGGTCAGGTCTCGGCGCCGATCGAGACGCCCCGCGGCTTCTGGGTGCTGATGCGCGTCGAGCCGGAGGAGTACTCCACCGCGCATATCCTGATCCAATACAAGGGCGCGAAGCTGTCCAAGCCGGCGATGAAGCGCAGCAAGGACGAGGCGAAGACGTTCGCCGAGAAGCTCGCCAAGACGTGCAAAGAGGGCAAAGAGCCTTTCTCCGTGATCGCTGGTCGCTACTCCGACAGCCCCTCGAAGGTTCGCGGCGGCGTGATCACGCCGATCGGGCCCGACCGCCTCCTTCCCGGCTTTCAGCCCTACCTCGACGCGGTCAAGAAGCTGAAAGACGACGCCATCTCCGACGTCGTCGAGACGCCCTACGGCTTTCACGTGATCAAGCGCCTGCCGCTGAAGAAGATCATGGTGCGCCACATCCTGATCCGTCACAACGACGCCAAGAAGCCCCCACAGCGGCCACGCGCCAAGACGGTGGCCAAGCAGCTGGCGTTCAAGCTGATGCGCAAGGTCAAGAAGGCCCCGGCGGACTTTGCCAAGATCGCCAAGAAGGAGAGCGAAGACGACTCGGCGAAAGATGGTGGGCTGATGGCTCCCTTCGCCCGCGGCCAGATGGTCCCGCGCTTCGAGCAGTTCGCCTTCGCGCTGAAGGTGGGCCAGATCTCCGACGTCGTCGAGAGCGTCTTCGGCTACCACGTGATCAAGCGCGAGCGCTAACCCCGCTGCGGGACTGGTCGCCGGGGTTGGTTCGCCGCGACGAAGACAGCTGTGCCGCACTACCGACTCGACAACAGCGACGCCGTCGCCTTCCTCGCTTCTCTGCCGAAGGGGTCGGTGGATCTGCTGATCACCGATCCGCCCTACGAGTCGTTGGAGAGACACCGCGCCGTGGGGACGACGACGCGGCTCTCGCAGAGCAAGGCCTCGAGCAACCGCTGGTTCGAGATCTTCGAAAACGAGCGCTTCGAGGAGCTCTTCGCGCAGGTCTATCGGTTGCTCGCTACCAGCAGGCGCCCTCCTCGCTCCTACGCCGTGATTCCGCATCCTTCGCGCAGCTCGGTCCGGTAAGCTGATCAGCGCTCTAGAGCGCTGACCAAC
>PDPC01000082.1 GCA_002747355.1 Pseudomonadota bacterium
GGTCGCCGGTGATCAGCCCAAAGACGTCGTCGAGACGATCGGCGCCCCAGAGCAGCTCATGGTCGAGCATCATGGTGGGCACGCCGAAGACACCGCGAGCGATCGCCGCTTCGGTCTCCTTGCGAAGCGCGCGCTTGGCCTCCTCGCTCGAGGCCTTCTGCAGCAGCTCGTCGACCGGCAGCCCAGCGGCCCCCAGCGCCTGCTCGAGCTGCTCACGGTCGCCGAGGTTCATCCCCTCGCGCCAGCCGGCTTTCCACAGGGTGTCGATCAGCTGCAGCTGCAGCTCGCCGGCGACCTCGGGCAGCGAGAGGCGTAGGGCGTCGAGCGGGCGAAACGGGTGCCGCTCGGGCCAGACCAGCGAGACGCCGAGGCGGCGGGCTCTGCGTTGCACGTCGCGGGCGACGAAGCGGCGCTTTGCCGCGACCTCCGCCGGTCCGAGCTGGCCACCGGCGTCGAGGAGCGCCGCGAGGAGCACTGGCCGTGGCGACAGCGAGACCTCGTTGGTCGTCATCTCGGGGAGCTTGCTCAAGCGCTGGCGCAGATCGTTCCAGGCCAAATACGAGTAGGGTGAGAGGTAGTCGAAATAGAACGTGAGCCGTCGCGGATCTGAACGCATGCCTGATCGGTACCACGTCGGGAGCAGACTCAGCTAGCGCTTCGGCGGGAGGCGGCGCGGCGCCTTGCGGCGCGGAGGCAAGCGCAGTACGCGCCACGGCGCGCTCTTCAGCGCCCTATGCGAGGCCTTGAGGTCGCTGTTGAGCTCCCGGTCGTTCAGCAGCCGCCCGAGGGTGCCGTGGCCGCGCTTTAGGCCTGCGATGAGCGCGCGGATCCGTGTCGCGCCACCTCTCATCAGCGCCACCGTCTGGCGCAGCCGAGCCGCCAGACGAGTCAGCCGCTGCCGTCGAGCGGGGCCAAAGAGCTGCGAGAGGTCCCGTAGCCGCTTGCCCAGCTGCTCACCGCGCCTGACCAACCGCTGGAGTCGTGCCCTATGCCTGGCGACGGTGGTCGCGAGCCGCGTCGCGCTGCGCTTGCCCTGGGCGACGCGCGCTTTCAGCGCTTCCCCACAATGACGGGAGGGATTTGTAGGGGTGCTCTTCAGCCTTCGGACCCACTCACGCCCCTCCTTCGACAGCGCCTCGAACGTCTGCAGCAGCTGCGAGAGGCGTCGAGCGAGCGAGCGTCTCTCGAGGCGGCTCTGCAGGCGGGTCATGCCCGCGCTGAGCTTGTCCACGGTCGGCGCCTGGGCGCGGACGAAGGCCCAGAGCTCGCCGAAGCGGCGCCAGCAGACGTTGACCAGGCGATCCAAGGGCGCCGGATCCACGCCACGAAAGACATGCTCCGCGGGGGCTGCGGTGAAGCCCGCTCGGCGCGCAGCGAGGTCGCTGGGGCGCGGCGGTAGACCGACCTCGATGTAGCGCTTGCCCAGCGGTGAGGGCGACGCGATGTAGAGCTGGGCCGTGGGCGGGAGCAGGTGCGCCTTGGCTCGCTCGATCCAGAGCACGAGCCGCAGCGAGGCCCTCCGCGGCGGCTCGCCAGGGTAGGGCTCCTTGCGTAGGGCGACGACCCGCCCGAGCTCGATACCGGATCGCCGCACGGGCGCTCCGAGCTCGAGGTTGCCCGCGCTGTCGAGGTCGACGTAGAGCCGCAGCCCTTCGCCGCCGACCGGCTGTGGCCCGCTCTTGACGATCAGCACGCCGTAGACGATCGTCCCGACGATCAGCAGCGCGCCCAGCAGCAGCGAATGGCGCTCGTCGAAGCGCATCGGCTAGCGACTCCGCAGCTCGCCTATTGGCGCCAGAGGAACTTCCAGGGGTTGCGCTTGAGGTCGCGGACGAGCTCTTTGATGTCGTCGTAGACCTCGTCTTTGACCAGCAGCGCGCCCACCGAGCCCTTGCCCTGGGAGAGGCGCGAGAGCAGCCTGCCAGCGCTCCCCGCCGCGCCGTAGACCTTGTCGCCGATGGCCAGCGCGCGGTCGAAGAGCTTGCGCAGCTTGCGCTGCTCGGGCTTGCCGACGGCGGCCGCTACACCGCTGATCCCATCGAGGGCGGCGCCCGTCTTGTCGAGCAGGCCCTCGAGGCGCCGCGAGAGCGTGGTCGTGACGCGATCGACGTTGCGGAGGACGCGATCGAGGCGCCGGGGCGGGCCTAGACCGGCGCGCGCTGTCTTGACCAGCGCCGTTGTCTCCGAGGCTAGAGCGTCGGCGTCGACGAGGATCTTGTGGATCTCCTTTTCGTTGTTTTCGAGGAGCTTGTCCAGCGTGCCGACGGCGCTCGCGCTAGCCCGTAGGAGCTGGCTGATCGTCTTTTCGTCGGTGCGCAAGAGGCGCGTGCCGCGGTCGAGAAACTCATAGAGCCGCGCCACGATTAGGTCGAAGCGGGGAGGCGTCATGCCGGCCAGCACGGCGCCGGGCTTGATCGGCGGCTTGCCTGGCGTCCCGGGCACGATCTCGAGGTATTGCTCGCCGAGCACGCCCTTGGTGTTGACGTAGAACTCCGCGTCCTCGTAGATCTGCCCCTCGACGCGCTTGTCGACCGAGATCTCGACCCGAACGTAGGCGCGCTTGCTCGCCGACTGCTCTTCTGGGCGCAGAAAGCGGATCGCCTCGACGCGCCCGACCTTCAGCCCGGCGAGCTTCACCGGCGCGCCTCGATGCAGGTTGCCCGTGAAGGCGAAGTCCACCGTCAGGCCGAAGCCTTTGCTCAGGCGGAAGTCGCCCAGCACCACCACCAGCGCGGCGAGCAGGCCCAGCGCGACCAAGACGAGGAGGCCGACCTTGAGTTCGAGTCGCTTCATTCGAGTGGGCCCAGGATCGGTCGTGTTGGCGTCGAACGTCAAGCGGTGCTCTTGCGCCCTGAGGCGCTGTGGTGGGAGAGTTGCCGTCGATGCAGCCTGAAGACCGTGACGATCCAACGCTCGAGGCCGTCTCGCAGCTCGAGAGCGCCAGCCCCGAGCAGACCTATGAGCTCGGTCGCCGCCTCGGCACGCTGCTCGCGGCGGGGGACGTCGTGGGGCTCTGCGGTGACCTCGGAGCAGGAAAGACCCTCTTCACCCGCGGGGTCGGGGTCGGCATGGGGGCGGATCGCCGCTATCGCGTCGCGAGCCCGACGTTTACGCTGATCAATGAGCACCCTAGGGTGGCCAGCGACGCAGACCTCGCGGGCAGGCCGAAGAAGCTGGTTCATGTCGATCTGTACCGCCTCGAGGAGCTCGACGAGATGGTCGAGATCGGGCTCTTCGACTACCTCGGTGGCGACGGCGCCTGTCTGGTGGAGTGGTTCGATCGGCTCGCAGGCGAGGAGCCCGCCGAGCGGCTAGAGCTGCGCCTCGAGGCGACGGGAGACGAGCGCCGACGGCTGACGGCGCGGGCCTTCGGCGAGCGCCATCGGCAGCTGCTCCAGGCATGGCTCCACGAGCATCGACAAGACCGCGGCGAGGGCGCGGATGAGGATGATGAGGAGGAGGCGAGATGAAGCTGCTCTATGGAGTCGTCGGTGAGGGCATGGGCCACGCCACCCGCTCGAGCGTGATCCTGCGTCACCTCCTCGATCAGGGCCATGAGGTGCGCGTGGTCGTCTCTGGCCGCGCGGCCGAGTATCTGCACATGTACTTCCCCAACGTGGAGCGCATCGAGGGGCTCTCGATGACCTTCGAGAACAACCGCCTCGACAAGTCGCAGACCGTCTGGAACGTCATCAAGTCTCTGCCGAAGATGTTGGGCGACAACTTCGAGCAGTTCATCTCGATCGGGGAGACCTTCGCCGCCGACGCCGTGATCTCCGACTTCGAGACGTTCTCGTACCTCTTTGGCAAGCACCACGACCTGCCGGTGATCTCGATCGACAATATGCAGGTGATCAACCGCTGCAAGTTAGAGGTCTCGATCCCGGAGGACGACTACGGGTCCTATTTGATCGCGAAGAACCTGGTCAAGGGCAAGCTGCCAGG
>PDPC01000127.1 GCA_002747355.1 Pseudomonadota bacterium
CGGCAAGGGCGGTGGCGGCTCCTTCGGCGTGTTCATCACCAGGGGCTACGGCTCGATCCGCGTGGTCGATTGCGTGATCCAGACATCGAGCGGCGGTGCGGGAGGCCAGGGCGGCGACGGCGGGCCCGGCGGCCCCGGCGGACAGGGAGGCGCGGGCGGCAAGAAGGCCGGCGACCTCCTCTCCAGCGGCGACGGCGCGGCCGGTGGCAAGGGCGGCGATGGCGGCAAGGGCGGCGACGGCGGGCCCGGCGCTGGGGGTGGCGGCGGCCCATCCATCGGCATCTTCGTCGCAAAGGGCCCGCTGCCGACGACCAGCGGCACCACCATCACCGTGGGCACCGCAGGCGTGGGGGGGCCGGGCATCGCAGGGTCACCCGACGGCGCCAAAGGCGTCGCCGAGACGACCCACGCCGCAGCTCCATAGCACCTCTGCGGCCCCGACTACTTGTCCATCCCGATCGCCTTGCGCTCCGACTTGCGTACGGTCTCGTCGACGTGGATCAGGATCTCTTTGGTGCAGCCATAGTCGATCAGCCACTGCAGCCGCGAGCTCGCGGGCTCTTTGGCGTAGAGCTCCGCCGCCTTGACCTCGCAGTCCGGGTCGTCAGGGCAGACGTTGCGGGCGACCTTCTTGCGGCACGCCGCATAGCGTAGCTGGTCACGCTTGTTCAGGCTCTGGAAGCGCATCTTCTGCTGCGAGGCGCAGCCACCGAGAGAGACGCTGGTCAGCCCAAGTAGGGCCACCGTCAGCAAGGCCAAGCAAGTTCGCAGGGTTCGCATCGACAAGCTCCTCTGGTCTCGTTCTGGTCTCGTTCGTCAGGGCGCGTCGGGATGATACGTGACGTCACACCCATGTCTTCACTCGATCGCTTACTGGCTGCGCTCGATCAGCCCCTCGAGGCCAAAACAAGCGAGCACACGCGCCTCGGCGGCGCGCATCTCCTGCCGCTCGTCGGCCCGCTGGTGGTCATGCCCCTGGAGGTGGCCGAAGCCGTGGACCATCAGGCGCACCAGCTCGCTCTCGAGATCGTCGGGCGTCTGACGCTGCGCCTGCTCGACGGAGATCACGACGTCGCCGAGGAGGCGCTCGGGCCTGAGCTCGGCGACGGCCCCGGGCGGCGGCCCGAAGTCCAAGCCGAGCTCGTCAGCCTGGGTTATCATCGCGAAGGAGAGCACATCGGTGGTCTCGTCACGGTCGCGATACTCGGCGTTGAGTTCGCGCACCACCGCGTCGTCGGTGAAGAGCAGCGACCACTCGACCGGCTCTTGAGCCGTCGCGACAGAGCCGGCGAGCCCGCTAGTTGAGCCCCAGGCGCTTGAGATCCGGGCTGCTCTCCTGCGCAACCTCTGACGTGTTGCTCGATCCAGCAGGCTCTTCGCCCGACCGCTCACTCGTAGGCTTACGGTTGTCTGCGGCTGCCTTGCCATCCTTCGCCTCTCCCTTGCGCGCGACGGTCTTCATCCCCGCAGATGGCGTCTGACGACGACGACGACCCTGACCGGCCTTCTTCTCGGGCTCTCTCCGGTCGCCTGATCGGCCTCGCTTCGCCGCTTGGGCTTTCGCGCCGCTCACCCCCTGCTGCTTGCCTGAGTCCGCGCGCTGCGCCTTGTTGTCGGCCTCGACCTCGCCCTCCAGCTGCTGCTCGCCGCTCGGGTCCTCGCGCTCGATGGCCTTGTGGCGCGTCGTCTCCCGCTTGCGCCCCCGGGGGTCGTCGCGACGCTGCCAGGGGTAGGTCGGCCGCGCGTGGTAGATGCCGCTGAGCACCTGCAGGAAGCTCTTGGCGATCATATGCAGGTCCCGCAGGGTCAGATCGCATTGGTCGAGCTGGCCGTCGGTGAATTGGGTATTGATGATCCGCTGCACCACGGCCCGCAGGCGGTCATCGTTCGGCTCGCCGAGAGAGCGAGCCGCCGCCTCGACGCCGTCGGCGACCATGATCACGCCGGCCTCCCGTGACTGCGGCTTGGGGCCTGGATAGCGGTAGTCGGCCTCGAGCACCTCTTCCTCGTCATCCTTCTGCTCGAGCGCCTTGTGGTAGAAGAACGCGATCAACGCCGTGCCGTGGTGCTGAGAGGCGGTCTCGATGACTGGCTCCGGGATCCCATGATCCCGCATCATCTCGATGCCGTCTTTGACGTGGCTGCGGATGATCAGCGAGCTCATCGACGCCTTCAGCCGGTTGTGCGGGTTATCGCCGCTCCTGAAGTTCTCGGCGAAGTACGCCGCGTTCTTCATCTTCCCTACGTCATGGTAGTAGGCGGCCACCCGCGCGAGCAGGCCGTTGGCGCCGATGGCCTCACAGCCCGCCTCGGCGAGGTTTCCCACCACCATGCTGTGGTGGTAGGTGCCGGGCGCGCGGAGCATCAGCTCGCGCAACAGCGGGTGGTTGAGGTTGGCCAGCTCGAGCAGCGAGATGTCGGTCGTATAGGCGAAGACCCACTCGATCACCGGCAGCAACGCCAACGCTGTGAAGGCCGCCAGCAAGCCGCCAGCCACTGCTCCGAAGCAGGAGAGGATCAGTGTCTTGGCGACGATCTGCCCACCGAAGAGCTGCAAGCAGAACACCGTCGCCGCCCCCAAGAGCCCAGCGACCAGCCCAGCGCGCAGCACCGTGCTGCGGGACTGCACGCGCAGCACGCCAAAAGACGCCGCCAGCCCGGTGACCAAGTAGAAGAACGTCAGCTCGAGGCTGCGGTCTATCAGCAGGCCCGTCAGCCCGGCGGCGACCACGGCGAAGAGCGCCGCGGCCTCGGCCGTAACCAGCAGCCGGACCAGCATCGCCCCTCCAGCGACCGGCAGGATGTAGTGTGCTATCCCAAGGTGTTTGGCGCCTACCAGGCCCACCACCCCTCGTGTCAGAGCGAGCATCCCAACCAGGATCGCCCCCATCATGAGCAGGTCGCGCGCCGTCATATTGAAGCGCTGGAACTGGTTGGCCGCGTAACGGTAGACCGTGACAAGCAGGACCAGCGCAAAGAGGCCCACGCCAATGATCACCTGCGCGAAGTTGACCCGCTTGTAGGTCAGCGCCATCGCGGAGACGATATGCATCTTATCTTTGGTGATGGGATCGCCGTCCCGGATCAGGATCTGTCCCTTGACGAAGTGCAGCGGGCGCTTGCGGATCGCCGCCCGAGCCTCGTCCTTACGCACCGCGGTCTCCGCCGGGTCGTATGCGAGGTTCGGCACGAGGATACACTCGACCAGCGCCACCACGGCCTTTCGTTGTGAAGGCTTGAGCTTCGAGGCGTGGACGTTGGCCTGATGCCGCACCAGGGTCTTGACCTGCTCGAGGTCCTTGATTCGGTTAAAATTGGTCAGCTTTTCTTCGCCACCTGGCTGCGGGCGCCCCTGCACAACGCGCCGAACCTTGATCGGCCGCGACTTGAAGGGCTGCAGCGCGCCCTTATGCGAGATGACCAGCTTGTCCATCGCGCTGGCGACCAAGGCGACCACGGCAGCCTGAACATCCGGTGAGAAGCGAGCTCTGTGGAGGGTGGCGAAGGTCTGCGTCTCGACGTTGGTCTGCAACAGGTTGGAGAAACGCTTGAGAAGCTCGGCCTCATCAACCTTTGGGTTCTCCACCAGCAAGGTGTCGGCCTTCTTGCCGTCGCCCTTGCTGGCCGGGCCCTCCTTGGCCTTGCCGGCTTTGCCGTCCTTGCTCAGGTTCTTGGTCGCAGCGGCCTTGCGTGCCTCGGCCAGCGCCGTGTTCATCGCCCGAAAGGCTTGCGTGATTCGCGCCAGCAACAGGGCGCCTTGATCGGAGTGATGGTCGAAGACGGGGAGCACCGCCTTGGCGGCCTCGCCGCGCTGCTTCTCGAGCTGCTCTTTGCTCGGGAAGTAGTCGAAGTCGCGGGTGGCCTTGATGTTGGTCTCGGCTCGCGCGCCGACCTTCAGCCCGCTCGTCAGA
>PDPC01000053.1 GCA_002747355.1 Pseudomonadota bacterium
TGCGGGCGCTGGGTGAAGGGCTTCTTCTGTACGTCGGCGACGCGCAGCTGCTGAGCCGCCACCGCGTCGCGCAGCCCCGTGGAGGCCTGCTCGTCGAGGCGCAGCACCTTATCGGCGACGGCGGCTGCCGAGAGCGCGCCGGTGTCGGCGTCGAAGTGGCGGCCGCTGGCGATACGTCGCCCGGCGAGCTCTGCCAGCTCCGCGGGGAAGCTCGGCGCCGCACCGGAGGCCGCTTCGAAGGCCCCAGCGACGCTCCAATAGTCGGCGCTGCGGAAGGCCATCCGCGCCTTCTCGCGCTCGACGACCAGGCGAGTCCCCACCGACTGCACGCGCCCGGCCGAGAGGCGGGGACGGACCTTACGCCAGAGCACCGGCGAGACCTCGTAACCGAAGAGCCGATCGAGGATACGGCGAGCCTCCTGAGCGGCGACCAGCCGCGTGTCGAGATCACGCGGCCGCTCCAGCGCTGCCTCGATCGCCCGCTGAGTGATCTCATGAAATGCCAGCCGCTTCACCGGCACGGCGGGCTTCAGCACCTCGAGCAGATGCCAGGCGATGGCCTCTCCCTCGCGGTCTTCATCCGTCGCGAGATAGAGCAGCGACGCCTTCTCGAGCAGCGCACGCAGCTTCTTGACCTGCGCCTTCTTCTCGTTGGGCACCACGTAGACCGGCTTGAACTGATTGTCGACGTCGACCCCGAGCCGACCCCAGGGCTTCTTGCGGTGCGCCGCCGGGATCTCGTCGGGCTTTGAGGGCAGGTCGCGCACGTGCCCGATCGACGATTCAACCGTATAGGCATCGCCCAGAAGCCGCGCGATCGTGCGCGCCTTCGCGGGAGACTCGACTATGATCAATGGCTTAGCCACGTCGCTTCACGTCCTTTGGGTTTGTCCTCGCTCGGCTACTGGCTCGCTTTTACGAGGGATTCGCTTGAGCGCGCGGGCTGCTCTGGCGCTTCTACGGCCACGACTGCGGCACGTTCTTCGGCCCGGCCGACGGCTGACCTAGCACGCGTCGCTTCGCAGCGCAAAGCGGTGCACCTAATAGAACGGGTCGACGGCCGTTGTAAAGCCGCCCGACGCCGAGGTCGACGAACAATCGACCCTAAAAGCCTGGGATAACGAAGAAAAAAGCTCGTTGGGACCTATTGCCGAAGGCAACGGCCGCCAGAGCCCACCGCGAGGATCAAAGGGAGAGCCGGTGTCGTTTGACAGCGCCCTCCATCGTTGCAACGATCACCCCTCAACGCCGGAGAGGCGATGCGACGCTGCCCGATCTCTGCTCGTAAGCCCCCGCCGCGCGGACCTGCGAGGGACACCAGCTCTCACTCATCGAGACGAACCTCGACCCCAGCCAGCGCGCGGGAACAGCGGCGGCACACCAACGCGACCGCTCTCCATTGCAATACAAAACCGGCTCCTCAAGAGAGGACAAAACAAAGCTAAACCAGACAGGCACAATCAAGACCCAAACCCGGCACAACCAAGGACAAGAAATGACCGAAAAGACGAAACCCATCTTCATGATCTTTTTACCACTTGCATTGTTTCATGCATGCACATCCCAAGAGAACAAATCGCAACAAGAGACTCACCCAACACCAGAAAACCACGCAAAGATAGACAACCACACACGCCGAGACAGCCCAACACGACCAAGAAACGATATAGCACTAACAAAGAAAAAAGAGGAAGAAAATATCAAGAACCTTCCACCATTACCAGATAACAAGAAGTGGAAGCTGGTCTGGAATGACGAATTCAACGGCTCAACACTAGATAAGTCAAAATGGTCACATGTTACCTGGAAAGCACCTGGCGTCGATCAACCTCGAAGAGATGGCTATTGGCGCGACGATGCAGCCGCTCTAAACGGCAACGGCTTCTTAGAAATGCTGGTTTACAAGGACCATAACAAAGACAGATACATAGACGGTGCGATACGAACCAAAGGGAAATTCGAAAAACTATATGGATATTTTGAAATACGAGTAAAGTTCCAAAAAGAGATCGGCCACTGGTCTGCGTTCTGGCTAATGAGCGACGGGGTTAGTTCAACCGCAAACGAAGGCGTTGACGGAACCGAAATCGACATTTTTGAAAAAATCAACCCATCAGACAACAAGCTATTTCACACGCTTCACTGGGATGGCTACGGAAAAGATCACAAATCATCTCACATGCAATCAGATAAGCTGAACCCAAGCAAGGAATTTCACACAGTCGGCGTTTGGTGGAAAGAGGACAGCTACACCTTCTATGTCGACGGAACTGAAGTATGGAAAACAAACGCAGGAGGGGTCTGCAAAGTCCCATCATATATTAAGATTACCGATGAAGTAGGAAAATGGGCAGGAGACATAAAAAATGCAACACTGCCCGATGTCTGGCTTGTTGACTATGTGCGAGTTTATGACGTCGTCAACAAAACACAATAACACCCACAAATGCAATCCAAAGAAAACAGTCGAGAGTTCGGCCGCCACATCACGCCGCTGCTGCTGAAGGTGATCGTCGCTACGCCGAGACGATGAGGGATTCGCTCGAGCGCACAAACGGCCTTGGCGCGTCGACGGCCACGACTGCGGCGCGTTTTTCGCCCCCGTCAATGGGTGCTGAGCTGCCGCGCCGATTTCGTAGCCGAAGACATGAGCCATGCCGGTGGTACGGCGAACGTTCTGAGGCCTAGAGCGCGATGCCCGGCGACAGGAGGACGTGGGGGTGCTCCTCGCACGCAAAGCGGAGCACCTACGAGAACGTGGAGCCGCTGTTGTTTGACAGCGCCCTCCATCGCTGTAACGATCACCCCCTCATAGCCGGAGAGGCGATGCGACGCTGCCCAATCTGTGCTCGCCAGCACCCCCCCGCGGCGCGGACCTGCGAGCGACACCACATCCCACTCGTCGAGACGACCCTAGACCCCGGCCAGGGCGCCGAAGGCCCGGAGAGCGGGCACGTGCTCGACAACCGCTACCTGCTCGGCGGCCTCGTCGGCTGTGGCGGGATGGGCGCGGTCTACGAGGCCGAGAACCTCCGCATCGGGCGCCGTGTGGCGGTCAAGGTGCTGCTGCCCGAGCTCCACGCCGACCCCAAAGCGCGGCAGCGGCTCTTCCGCGAGGTGTTGGCGACGTCACGCATCCGCCACCCCAACGTGGTTGAGATCTACGACTATGGTGACGACGATCGCGCGGGCGCCTACCTCGTGATGGAGTTTCTCGATGGGCGCAGCCTCGGCGCGCTGATCCGGGAGCGGGGTCGTGTCGAGCCCGCGGACGCCCTCCGGCTGCTCACCCAGCTCTGCGCGGCGCTGGCGGCGACCCATGGCCAGGGGCTGATCCATCGCGATCTCAAGCCGAGCAACATCCGGCTCACCGAGCAAGGCGTGATCAAGGTGCTCGACTTCGGCCTCGTCAAGGCCTTCGAGGGCAAGCGCGAAGACGAGGCCTTCGCCACGATCACCACCGGAGGCATCGCCTTCGGCACGCCCTGGTACATGTCGCCAGAGCAGGCGAGCTTTCAGCCTCTCGATCAGCGATCCGACCTCTACAGCCTCGGCATCATCGCCTACGAGATGCTCTGCGGGCGCCCCCCCTTCACCGGCAAGAACCCGCTCGACCTCGTCGACGCCCAGCGCCATCAGAAGCCGCCCCTCCCCTCCGAACTCGACCCGCAGGTGAAGCTACCGACGGTGCTCGAGCTGCTGCTCTTGAAGATGCTCGCCAAGCAGCCCAAAGAGCGCCATCAGTCGGTCTCTGAGCTGATGGGCGACATCTATGGCATCGCCGACGAGCTGCGCCTCGACATCGGCGAGCCCGTCGCTGCGCTGGCCTATCCAACCCCAACGCTGCACGACGGCGATACCAAGGCCGAGCAAGCGCACGAGCACATCGATGACCAGACGATCCAGGTCACGGCGCCCTTCTGGCCCCCCGACGAGCTGACCTCCGGCGTCCAGAAGCTGGCTCAGAGCCGAAAAGATCAGATGGCCGAGATCGTCGCCGACGAGCTCCGTGAGCACATCCCGCGCTACCGCACGGTGAAAAAGGAGATGCTCCGCGCCGGCGTGCGGGTGGTGCTCGACATCGCCGCGTCGGCGCTCTCCGAGGAGGTGCGCGAGGTCCCGGAGGCGCTCAAGCGCCTCGCCGACGAGCGCGCCGAACAGCAGTTCTCCGTCACCGAGACGATCGGCGCCTTCCTGATCGGCATCTCCGCCTGCCGACCGCTGCTACGGGAGGTCACGGGCGACGACGTCGACCGCTACGTCACGATGACCCGGGAGATCGACCGCCGCATCACGTCACTGCTGCTGAAGGTGATCGACCTCTACTTCACCCGCTACAGCCAACGCCTGCTGCGCCAGAGCGAGATGCTCTCGCGGCGCAACGATGAGCTCTCGATACTGCGGCAGCAACTCTCCGAGCAGCTGCGCTCGACCGCTGGGCAGCTCGCCGACGTCGAGCGGCTCAAGGCCAAGGTCACCCAACATATCTCGTCGGGGCTGATGCTGGTGGAGCGCGAGACCCACCGGATCCTGCTCTTCAACGCGGCGATGGAGCGGCTCACCGGCGTCCGGGCCTCGGAGGTGCTCGAACGTAGCGTCAACGACGTGATGCACTTCGTCGAGGGCGTCCCCTTTCGCGAGTTCGCCGAGCAGCTGCGGATGCACGGCGAGGTCGGCCTGCGCAAGCTCCAGCTGAAGCTGGTCAATGGTCGCGAGCGAGCCGTCTACATTCGCGGGCAGCTCTTCGAGACCACTGGTGATCAGCCCGACAGCACGCTCTACGTCGTCGACGACGTGACCGAGCGGGAGCACATCATCGAGAGCTTCTCGCGCTATGTCTCGCGCTCGGTGGTCGATCGGGTGCTCAGCCGCCCGACGGCGAAGGCCGAGCCGAGCGGCGAGCTGAAGCGCGCCGTACTGCTGGCCTGCGGCATCCGCGACTTCCGCAAGCTGGTCAAAGACCAGGGCACGCCGCTGGTCACCGAGCTGCTTACCGAGTACGTCCGCACCATCGGCGACGCGGTCTTCTCCGAGCGGGGCACCATCGACTCGGTGGTCGGCGACGCCGTGCTGGTCTACTTCTCCTCTGGCCGCGGTGGGCGAACCGACTGCCACCCCGCCGTCAACGCCGCGCTGAAGCTACGAGAGCGCTTCGAGCGGCTCAACGACGCCCGCCAAAAGGCCAACAAGCCGCCGATCCTGGTTGGCCTCGGCGTACACATCGGCGAGATCTTCGTGCTCGACGTCGGCAACGAGCAACGGATGGTGCATACGGTGGTCGGGGAAGCGGCGCTGATCGCGCAGGCGCTCCAGGACGTCGCCTCCGGGGGTGAGATCCTCGTCAGCACCCAGGTCCGCGACTGCAGCGGCGAGCGCTTCGCGTTCGAGCCGGGGCCGCACCTGGCGGTGAAGAACCAGGCGCCGGTCGAGGCGCTGCGGCTGGTGGGCGTGGCCAGCGATGACGAGCTAGCCGACGTCACCCAGCTCGACGCGCGCCCTGCGGGAGCTCGAGCGAGCGAAGGCGAGGACGACTAGAGCGCTGATCCGCTTACCGGACCGAGCTGCGCGAAGGATGCGGCATCACAGCGTAGGAGCGAGAAGGGCGCCCGCTGGTAGCACGCAACCGACGAGCGACAACCGGCGTGATGTCGCAGACCAGCGCGGCGACGAGAGGTCAGCGGGTCAGCGCTCTAGCAGCTGGTAAGTGGTCGTACGTAGGCGGCGTGTAGGAGGGGAGACTCGAAGCTCGAGCGTTCTCGAGACCAGTCGCTACTTGATCTTGGCCTCTTTGAACCAGACGTGCTTGCGCACGACCGGGTCGTACTTCTTGAAGCGCAGCTTATCCGGCGTGTTGCGCTTGTTTTTGGTCGTCGTGTAGAAGTAGCCGGTCCCTGCCTCGGAGACCAGACGGATTTTTTCGCGAATCTTGGCAGCCATGGGACGGCTCTCCTCTATCTCGGGGCGCTGAACCTCGAGGGTTGAGCGCCAAGGTCAGAACGTACGGGCGCTGATCAATAGTCGGCCGCGACGCCTCTTGTCAAGTGATCACCCCGAGATCCGCCCCGCTAAGACCTCATTGCCGAAGAAGCTGCGCGATACGACGCTCCAGAAAGCTATACGGCGCGTAGCTTCGCGCGTCGGTCGTACCTGCAGCGTTAGACTCCGGCCCAGTTCCCGCGTCGGGCAGCTCGGCGCCCGGCTCGGCCCTGAAGGTGTGGCGGTGCTCCTGAACGCCTTCGATCGTGGCGTTGTTCAAGCGCAATGTCATCGGACTGATCCTGGTCGGGTACGCCGGGATGAGACGCCCCAGACGCTCGCCTTCGGGCGGCCACGTTGCAGATGATGCTGCCGTCGATCAGCACCCGCGAGGCCTGCGGCGACGACGCGCCGGGCTTGCCGCGAGGTTGAGCTCGGCAACGTCGAGTCGCCGGTGTGGGTCCAGCGGCGACGAGCTTGTAGTTGGGTCAGAAGGGAAAGGGGCGTTTATGGCGGGCGTCGGCCCCGCCACCTGAGGAAAAAAGCGCGCGCTAGAGCGCCGCGTCGTCGCCGACGACACCGACGACTGGCGGGGCCGGCATGTCGTCGTCTTCGGCGGTGTCGACCTCGACGTGGAGCCGCTTGTAGGCCCCGAGACCGGTGCCGGCGGGGATCAGCCGGCCCATGATCACGTTCTCTTTCAAGCCGCGGAGGTGGTCGGTCTTGCCGCGCACCGCCGCCTCGGTCAGCACCTTGGTCGTCTCCTGGAACGACGAGGCGCTGATGAAGCTGTCGGTGGACAGCGAGGCCTTGGTGATACCGAGGAGCAGCGGCTCGCCGGTGGCGGGATCGCCGCCGTCGGCCATCACGCGCTTGTTCTCCTCCTCGAAGGCCCACTTCTCGACCTGCTCGTCGACGACGAAGCGCGTGTGCCCCACCGCGGTGACGCGGATGCGGCGCAACATCTGCCGCACGATCACCTCGATGTGCTTGTCGTTGATCTTCACGCCCTGCAGTCGGTAGACCTCCTGCACCTCGTCGACCAGGTACTTCGCCAGATCCTTCTCGCCGCGGACCCGCAGGATGTCGTGCGGGTTGGCGGCGCCGTCCATCAGCGGCTCGCCGACGCGCACCCGGTCACCCTCGCGCACCGAGAGGTGCTTGTTTTTGGGGATCAGGTACTCGGAGGGATCGCCGATATCCGGGGTGACGATGACCTTGCGCTTGCCCTTGGTGTCCTTGCCGAAGGTCACCACGCCATCGATCTCGGAGATGACGGCGTGCTCTTTCGGCTTGCGGGCCTCGAAGAGCTCGGCGACGCGGGGCAGACCACCGGTGATGTCCTTGGTCTTGGTGGTCTCGCGGGGGATCTTGGCCAGGATCGTACCGGGGACGATGGCGTCGCCCTCGTTGACCAGGATGTTCGATCCCACCGGCAGGTGATAGCGAGCCATCGCCTGCTGCTGCGTGTTCGGCAGGTAGACCACCTCGCCGTTGTCGTCGACCAGGCCGATCGCCGGGCGGATGTCCGGGTCGGCGCTCTCCTTGATCAGCTTGCGCGACAGACCGGTCATCTCGTCGAGCGACTCGGTCATGCTCACGCCCTCGATCACGTCGCTGTACTGCACCACGCCACCGACCTCGGTGACGATCGGCATCGCGAAGGCGTCCCACTCGGCGAGGATCGTGCCGCTCTTGATCCGGTCGCCGTCGGCGACCAGCAGGTGCGCGCCGTAGACAAGGCCGTAGCGCTCGCGCTCACGGCCCGAGTCGTCCTGGACGACGATCTCACCGTGCCGGTTCATCACGACCAACAGCTCCCGGCCCTCGGAGGTCTTGTAGGGCACGGTGTGGCAGTTATCGAGGCGCACGACGCCCTCGGTGCGGGCCTCGAGGGTCGACTCCTCGTGGCGCACCTGGCCGACGCCGCCGATGTGGAAGGTACGCATGGTCAGCTGCGTGCCCGGCTCGCCGATGCTCTGGGCAGCGATGATGCCGATGGCCTCGCCGATGTTGACCATATAACCGCGCGCGAGGTCTCGGCCGTAGCAGCGCACGCAGATCCCGCGGCGGGTCTCGCAGGTCAGCACGGAGCGGATCTTGACCCGGTCGATGCCGGCGTCCTCGATCATGCGCACGCGCTCCTCGTCGATCTCGTCGTTGGCCTCGACCAGCACGTCGCCGGTGATCGGGTCGATCACGTCGTCGAGGGCCACGCGGCCGAGGATACGATCGCCGAGGCGCTCGATGATCTCGCCGCCCTCGACCAGCGCCGACATCTCGATGCCGTCGAGGGTGCCGCAGTCGACCTCGCTGATGATCGTGTCCTGCGCGACGTCGACTAGACGACGCGTGAGGTAACCGGAGTTGGCGGTCTTCAGCGCCGTGTCGGCTAGCCCCTTGCGAGCGCCGTGGGTCGAGATGAAGTACTGCAGCACCGAGAGGCCTTCACGGAAGTTGGTCGTGATCGGCGTCTCGATGATCTCACCGGAGGGCTTGGCCATCAGGCCGCGCATGCCGGCGAGCTGACGGATCTGCTGGGGCGAGCCACGGGCGCCGGAGTCGGCCATGATGTAGATCGGGTTGAAGCTGGGCATCGTCTTGGTGTTGCCCGTGCTCTCGTCGAGCACCTCATCCGAGCCGATCTCGCTCATCATCTCTTCGGCGACCTTCTCGGCCACCTGAGCCCAGATGTCGACGACCTTGTTGTAGCGCTCACCGTCGGTGATCAGACCCTCGGCGTACTGATCCTCGATCTCGCGCACCTCCTCGGTGGCGCGGTCGAGCAAGAGCTTCTTCGCCGCGGGGATGATCATGTTGTCGATGCAGATGCTGATGCCCGCCGCGGTCGCGTTGGTGTAGCCCAACGTGCGGAGGCGGTCGGCGAGGAGCACGGTCTTCTTCTCCCCACACTCGCGGACGGCGCGGTCGATCAGCTCGGTGAGCTGCTTTTTGCCCATCACGCGGTTGACCAGCTTGAAGGGCAGCTCGCTGGGGACGATCTCGTAGAGCAGCACGCGGCCGACGGTGGTGCGCACCAGCTCGTCGCTGACGCGGACCTTGATCGGGGCGTGGAGCTCTACCGCGCCGTGGTCGTAGGCCATGCGGACCTCTTCGCGCGACGCGAAGACGCCCTGCAAGGGGTTGTCCTTGTCGGCCTTGCCCTCGGTCGGCAGCCCGCCACGGGCAAAGGCGCGCTCGCGGGTCATGTAGTAGAGGCCGAGCACGATGTCCTGCGAGGGCAGGATGATCGGCTTGCCGTGGGCCGGGCTGAGGATGTTGTTGGTCGACATCATCAGCACGCGGGCTTCCATCTGGGCTTCCATCGACAGCGGCACGTGGACCGCCATCTGGTCACCGTCGAAGTCCGCGTTGAAGGCGGTGCAGACCAGCGGGTGGAGCTGGATCGCCTTGCCCTCGATCAGGATCGGCTCGAAGGCCTGGATGCCGAGGCGATGAAGCGTCGGCGCGCGGTTGAGCAGGATTGGGTGCTCCTTGATCACCTCGTCGAGGATATCCCAGACCTCGGGCTTCTCCTTCTCCACCATCTTCTTGGCGCTCTTGATGGTGGTGACCAGGCCGCGCTCTTCGAGCTTGTTGTAGATGAAGGGCTTGAAGAGCTCGAGGGCCATCTTCTTCGGCAGACCACATTGGTGCAGCCGCAGCTCCGGGCCGACGACGATCACCGAGCGGCCGGAGTAGTCGACGCGCTTGCCGAGCAGGTTCTGGCGGAAGCGGCCCTGCTTGCCCTTGAGCATGTCGGAGAGGGACTTCAGCGGGCGCTTGTTCGGTCCGGTGATGGTCTTGCCGCGGCGGCCGTTGTCGAAGAGGGCGTCGACGGCCTCCTGCAGCATCCGCTTCTCGTTGCGGATGATGATCTCTGGCGCGTTGAGCTCCTGCAGCCGCTTGAGGCGGTTGTTGCGGTTGATCACGCGGCGGTAGAGGTCGTTGAGGTCCGAGGTCGCGAAGCGGCCACCATCGAGGGGAACGAGGGGACGCAGATCCGGCGGGATCACGGGGATCACCTCGAGCATCATCCACTCGGGGCGGTTGCCGGAGTCGCGGAAGGACTCGACGACCTTCAGTCGTTTCGCGAGCTTCTTGCGCTTGGCCTCGGAGCCGGTCTCCTTCATCTCCTCGCGGAGCTGGACGGCCAGCTCCGTGATCGGGAGCTCGGAGAGCAGCTCGCGGATCGCCTCCGCGCCCATATCGGCGCGGAAGGCCTCGTCGCCGAGCTCGTCGGCGACCTCTTGGAAGCGCTCCTCCGAGAGCAGCTCGCCCTGGGTCAGGCCGCTCTCTTTGGGATCGATCACGATGTAGGACTCGCAGTAGAGGACCTTCTCCAGGTCCTTCAGCGTGATGTCGAGCATGTTGCCGATACGCGACGGCAGGCTCTTGAGAAACCAGATATGCGCGACCGGCGTGGCCAGATTGATGTGGCCCAGGCGCTCGCGGCGTACCTTGGACTGGATCACCTCGACGCCGCATTTCTCGCAGACGACGCCGCGGTGCTTCATCCGCTTGTACTTACCGCAGAGGCACTCGTAGTCCTTCACCGGGCCGAAGATCTTGGCGCAGAAGAGGCCGTCTCGCTCCGGCTTGAAGGTACGGTAGTTGATGGTCTCGGGCTTCTTGACCTCGCCGTGCGACCACTCGCGGATCTTTTCCGGGCTCGCCAGCGAGATGCGGATCGCCGAGAAGCTCAAAGGATCTTTGGGCTTCTCGAAAAAATCAAAGATGCCTTTCACAATGACTCCCTATGCTCGAAGCGGCTGTGTTCTCCGTGGAGAAGGCGCCGCGGCATTGCCACTACCACACGCGAGGCCTGGACGCCGCCCGACCATGCGATCGGCGCCCAGCTCGCTCCCCGAGCCGAGCTAGAAGCCCGGCAGCCCGGCCCGCGGATACCCAGCGACCGGGGGGACCACCGAGGGCTGGGCGGTGGGCTCGCGCACGCCGCCACCCTCTTCCAGAAGCTCCACGTTGAGGCAGAGGCTCTGCAGCTCCTTGAGCAGCACGTTGAACGACTCGGGCAACCCCGACTCGAGCACGTGTTCGCCTTTGACGATGCTCTCGTACATCCGGGTACGACCCGCGACGTCGTCGCTCTTGACCGTCAGGAACTCCTGCAGGCCGAACGCCGCGCCGTAGGCCTCCATCGCCCAGACCTCCATCTCGCCGAGACGCTGACCGCCGAACTGGGCCTTGCCGCCCAGAGGCTGCTGCGTGACCAGCGAGTAGGGCCCGATCGAGCGGGCGTGGATCTTGTCGTCGACCAGGTGGTGCAGCTTCAGCACGTACATCACGCCGACGGTGACGTCCTGATCGAAGGGCTGACCCGTGCGCCCGTCGAAGAGCACGGCCTGACCGCTCTTGGGCAGCCCAGCCATGTCCAGCGACTCCTTGATCTGCGACTCCTTGGCGCCGTCGAAGACCGGTGTCGCCACATGCACGCCGCGACGCACCTTCGAGGCGAAGCGACCGATATCCTCCTCATCGAGGGACTCGATGAAGGTATGGGCCTGCTCGGTGGTGTAGATCTTCATCAGCTTATCCCGCAACACCTCCGGGCTCCACTCGGCCTTGAGGTAGCGGTCGATCTGCATCCCGAGCTCGCGGGCGGCCCAGCCGAGGTGGGTCTCGAGGATCTGCCCGATGTTCATACGCGAAGGCACGCCCAGCGGGTTGAGCACGAGGTCCACCGGCGTACCGTCGGCGAGGTAGGGCATGTCTTCTTCGGGCAGGATGCGCGAGATGACGCCCTTGTTGCCATGGCGGCCGGCCATCTTGTCACCGACGGCGAGCTTGCGCTTGATGGCCACGTAGA
Organism: Pseudomonadota bacterium; assembly: GCA_002747355.1. Classification (GTDB taxonomy): domain Bacteria; phylum Myxococcota_A; class Polyangia. The sequence goes on from PDPC01000053.1 coordinate 11,804, forward strand.
CCTTGACCATCTTGATCACGCCAGGAGGCAGCTCGTCGCCCTTGGTCAGCTTGGCGATCTTCTCGTTGTAGAGCGTCTCGATCGCGTCGACGTCGGCCTCGAGCTGCTGCTGCATGCCCTCGAGCTTGCCCTCGACCTCGCGGCCATCTTCGACCACGGGGATCGACGCCCAGTAGCGCTTGGGCACCTCGCCGAGCACGCTGTCGTCGACGGCCACGCCCTTCTGCACCAGGACCTTGCCGCGATCATCGACGGTGCGGGCCGCGGTGGTCTTGCCAGACAGCAGGTTGGCCATCTTCTCGTAGTAGGAGCCGGAGATGATCTTGATCTCGTCGCGCTGGTCGGCGAGGAGCTTCTCCTTCTCCATGTCGAGGATGTCGCGGGAGCGATCGTCCATCTCCGTGCCCTTGCGGGCGAAGACGCGCGCGTTGATCACGATGCCGGTCACACCCGGAGGCACGCGGAGCGAGCTGTCGCGGACGTCGCCGGCCTTCTCGCCAAAGATCGCCCGCAGCAGCTTCTCCTCGGGGGAGAGCTGGGTCTCGCCCTTTGGCGTGATCTTGCCGACCAAGATGTCGCCCGGCTTGACCTCGGCGCCGATGCGTACGATCCCGCTGTCGTCGAGGTCGGCCAGGGCCTCCTCACCGACATTGGGGATGTCGCGGGTGATCTCCTCTTTGCCCAGCTTCGTGTCGCGAGCGATGCACTCGAACTCCTCGATATGAATCGAGGTGAAGACGTCTTCTTTGGTCAGGCGCTCGGAGACGAGGATCGAGTCCTCGAAGTTGTAGCCGCCCCAGGGCATGAAGGCGACGACCGTGTTCTGGCCCAGGGCCAGCTCACCGCACTCCGTCGCCGGACCGTCGCCGATCACGTCGTTCTGACGGACGGTGTCGCCCTTCTGGACGATCGGCTTCTGGTTGATGCAGGTGTTTTGGTTGGAGCGCTGGAACTTGACCAGGTTGTAGATGTCGGGCTTGGCGCTCATCGGGTCGTTGTCGTCGGTGTCGACGGGCTTGACCACGATGCGGGCGGCGTCGACGGACTCGACGATGCCGTCGCGCTTGGCCACCACGGTGACGCCGGAGTCGCGGGCGACGATGCCCTCGATGCCGGTGCCGACCAGCGGTGAGCGGGTCTTGACCAGCGGCACAGCCTGCCGCTGCATGTTCGAGCCCATCAGGGCGCGGTTGGCGTCGTCGTTCTCCAAGAAGGGAATCAGCGACGCGGCCACCGAGACCAGCTGGTTGGGCGAGACGTCCATCAAGGTGACGTCGTGGGGCTTGGCCATCACGAAGTCGCCGTTGTTATGGCGGGCGCTGACCACCTCGCCGGTGAGCTCACCGTCGGCGCTGAGGTCGGCGTTGGCCTGGGCGATGCAGTGCCCCTCCTCCTCGAGCGCCGAGAAGAAGTGCACCTCGTCTTCGACCTTGCCCTCCTCCGCCTTGCGGTAAGGGGTCTCGATGAAGCCAAACTCGTTGACGCGAGCGTAGGTCGACAGCGAGGCGATCAGGCCGATGTTCGGACCTTCAGGGGTCTCGATCGGGCAGACGCGACCATAGTGCGTGGTGTGGACGTCACGGACCTCGAAGCCCGCGCGCTCGCGGGTCAGCCCACCTGGGCCGAGCGCCGAGAGGCGACGCTTATGCGTGACCTCCGAGAGCGGGTTGGTCTGGTCCATGAACTGGGAGAGCTGGCTGGAGCCGAAGTACTCCTTGACCACCGCGCTGACCGGCTTGGCGTTGATCAGGTCGTGCGGCATCAAGTACTCGATCTCCTGGGACATGGACATGCGCTCTTTGATCGCGCGCTCCATGCGAACCAGGCCGATCCTGTACTGGTTTTCCATCAGCTCGCCGACCGCGCGGACGCGGCGGTTGCCGAGGTGATCGATGTCGTCGATGGCCCCGCGACCGTTCTTCAGCTCGATCAGGTAGCGCACGGTCTCGACGATGTCGCGCGGGGTCAGCACGCAGTTGTCGAGGGGCTCGTCGACCTTGAACTTGTAGTTCAGCTTCAGCCGGCCGACCTTGGAGAGGTCGTACCGCTCCGGGTTGAAAAAGAGGTTGTCGAAGAGCTTCTGGGCGGTCTCGATCGTGGGCGGATCACCGGGGCGCAGCCGCCGGTAGATCTCCATGATCGCCTCTTCGGTGGTGTTCAGCTTGTCGGCGAGCACGGTGTCGCGCAGGTAGCTGCCCACGTTGAGGTTGTCGATGAAGAGCACCTTGAACTGCTGGATGCTGGCCTCGCGGAGGCGGTCGAGGTTCTCCTCGTTGACCTCCTCATTGCACTGCAGCAGCACCTCGCCCGTGTCGGGGTCGATCACATCATGGGCGCAGACCTTGCCGACGAGCTCCTCCACCGCGATGGGGAGCCGCTCGAGGCCCGAGTCCTTCAGCTTACGGATCGCGCCGCGGGTGAACTTGCGGTTCTTGCGGACGATCAGCTCGCGGGTCTCCGGGTGGCGGATGTCGCGCGTCGAGCGCTGGCCCGGGAGGATGTCGTACTCGATGCTCTTGGAGTACTTCTTGGCCGACTCGAGGTAGACGACCTCCGTGTTGTAGTACTCGTTGAGCAGATCCTCGGTGGAGGAGCCGAGCGCACGCAGCAGCACCGTCGCGTGGAGCTTGCGGCGGCGATCGATGCGCACATAGAGCAGATCCTTGGCGTCGAACTCAAAATCGAGCCAGGAGCCGCGGTAGGGGATGATCCGGGCGCTGTAGAGCAGCTTGCCGGTGGCGTGCGTGCGGCCCTTGTCGTGGTCGAAGAAGACACCAGGGCTTCTATGAAGCTGGCTGACCACCACGCGCTCGGTGCCGTTGATGATGAACGTCCCGTTGTCCGTCATCAGCGGGATCTCACCGAAGTAGACCTCTTGCTCCTTGACGTCGCGGACCGACTGCTCGCCGGTCTCCTCGTTGACGTCGCGCAGCACGAGCTGGATCGTGACCTTCACCGGAGCGGCGTAGGTCATGCCGCGGGCGCGGCACTCTTCCTCATCGTACTTCGGGCGCTCGAGGTTGTACTTCACGAACTCGAGAGAGGCCGTCTCGGAGAAGTCCTTGATCGGGAACACGCTCTTGAACACGCCCTGCAGGCCGACTTCATCTCGACGATCCGGAGGGATGTCGAGCTGCAGAAACTTGTCGTAGGAGCGCCGCTGGATCGCGATCAAATTCGGGATATCGATGATCTGCTTGATCCGGCCGTAGCGTTTGCGCACGCGAAAGTTATTCTGAATGACGCGTCCCATGGACTCTCCTGCTAGAGGGCGGTGCTCCGACTAGACCGCGGATACACCAATACCAGGGCCCCGGAAGCTCGATTTCCGCGCTTCCGGGAACCTGGTTTGGATCGAACTCGACGTTAAGCGCTGCGAGGTCAGGGTAATCAGCCGGCAGGCTTGATCTCGACCTCGGCGCCCGCCTCCTCGAGCTTCTTCTTCACGTCCTCGCACTCTTCCTTGCTGACGCCTTCCTTGACGGCCTTCGGCGCGCTCTCGACCAGCTCCTTGGCCTCCTTGAGGCCGAGGCTGGTCAGCTCGCGGAGCGCCTTGATGACCTGGATCTTCTTCGCGCCAAAGCTCTTCAGCACGACGTCGAACTCGGTCGGCTCCTCGGCAGCCTCTGCAGCAGCGGCGGGGCCAACGGCCCCGGCGACCGCGACGGGTGCGGCGGAGACGCCCCACTTCTCCTCGAGATCTTTGGTCAGCTTGGCGATATCCATCACCGAAAGGTTGCTGAGGTATTCGACGACCTGCTCTTGGGTAATCTCGGACATGTCTGACTCCTTCATCGGCGCCGGCGACTCTCGTCTGCCGGCTCGCCTCCTACGACCTCGCGGGCCGTAGTGCTTTGTTGATGCGATTAAACTCGCTGAGTGTTCGAGTCTCGCTGCTACGGGCCGCCCATCTCGCGCTCGCGAGCCTGCAGCAGATAGAGCACGTTGGTCGGCACGGCGTTGAAGAGCCGCACCAGGCTCTGCGCCGGAGCCATGAACTGCGCCAGCAGCTCGGCCCGCAGCTCATCCTTGCCCTTCATCTTGGCCAGGCGCTTCACGCCAGCCGCGTCGAGCACCTCGCCCTCGAGGAAGCCCCCCTTCAGCTCGAGGGCCGGGAGCTTCTCTTCGAACTGGTCGAGGATCTTGGCCGGCGAGACCGGGTCTTCGAAGGAATAAGCGATCGCCGTGGGGCCGGTGAAGAGCGGCGAGATGCCCTCCATCGCCGTGCCCTTGACGGCGAGCTTGACCAAGGTGTTCTTCACCACACGGTAGTGGCACTCGGCCTTGCGGATCTCCGAGCGCAGCCCGAGGGTGTCGGAGACCTTGAGGCCGCGATAGTCGGCGATGACCAGCGACTGCGCCTTGGCCAGCGTCTCTTTCAGCTCGTCGACCGTGGTCGTCTTTTGCTCTCTGTTCATGGCGCGCCTCTACTTTCCGACCTGGCCGAGCACCTCGGCGGTGTCGAGCCGGATCGCCGGGCCCATGGTCGTCGAGAGCGCGATGCTCTTGACGTAGGTGCCCTTGGCGGACGACGGCTTGAGCTTGAGCAAGAGCTCCATCAGCGCCAGCACGTTCTCACGCAGCTTGGTCGCTTCGAAGCTCGCCCGGCCCACCGGCGCGTGCACGATGCCGGCTTTCTCGACGCGGAACTCCACGCGACCGGCCTTCAGCTCTTTGACCACCTTCTCGACGTCGAAGGTCACGGTACCCACCTTCGGGTTCGGCATCAGCCCGCGAGGACCGAGCACGCGCCCGAGGCGACCGACGACGCCCATCATGTCCGGCGTGGCCACGGTGGCGTCGAAGTCGAAAAAGCCCCCCTGCACCTTCTCCATCAGATCCTCGGCGCCGACGATGTCGGCCCCGGCGTCCTCGGCCTCTTTGGCCTTCTCGCCCTTGGCGAAGACGGCGACGCGCAGCGTCTTACCGGTACCATGAGGCATCACCACCGCGCCGCGGACCATCTGGTCGGCGTACTTCGGGTTGACGCCCAGGCGCACGGCGATATCGACGGACTCGTCGAACGTCGCGCGCTTGGTCTTCGGCACCAGCTCGCAGCCCTCCTCGAGGGAGTAGCGCTTCTCGCGGTCGATCAGCTTGGCGGTCTCTTCGAATTTTTTTCCACGCTTGGGCATGGCCGCCTCCTAATCCACCACGTCGAGACCCATCGAACGGGCCGTACCAGCGATGGTCCGGCAAGCCTGCTCGACGTCGTCCGTGTTCAGGTCTGGAAGCTTGATCTGCGCGATCTCGCGAACCTGGTCCATCTTGACCTTCCCGACCTTGTTCTTGTTCGGCTCACCCGATCCTTTCGGGATCCCGGCGGCCTGCTTCAAGAGCACGGCGGCCGGCGGCGTCTTGGTGATGAACGAAAACGAGCGATCGGCGAAGACGGTGATCACCACGGGGATGATGGTCCCCTTGTCCTTCTGCGTGCGCGCGTTGAACGCCTTGCAGAACTCCATGATGTTCACACCGTGCTGGCCGAGCGCAGGACCGACCGGCGGGCTCGGGTTGGCCAACCCGCCGGGCACCTGCAGCTTCACGAGCCCAACGACTTTCTTCATCGGCATACTCCTTCGCGGTTCAAGCGGCGGCGCGCCCCGAGGCGTCGAGGCCAACCGCCTCCCGCAAAGCGGTTATCGCAACCCGCCGCGGCGACGACGGGCAGATGAGTTCTAAGAGCTTCCCCACACATTCGAGCCGGGTGCTGAGCTGCCGAGCCGCTTTCGTAGCCGAAGACATGAGCCATACTTGTGGTACGGCGAACGTTCTGAGGCCTAGAAAGCGGCCGGCCGTGCTGTACCCGGCGACGGGAGGCATGGGTGGGGGTGCTCCTAAGCTTTCTCGACCTGGGTGAAATCCAGCTCGATGGGGGTCGCGCGGCCGAAGATGCTGACGAGCACGCGGACCTTCTGTTTCTCGGGACGAACCTCTTCCACGACGCCGGCGAAGTTGGAGAACGGGCCGTCGGTGACGCGGACGTTCTCGCCCTCCTCGAAGCTGATCCGCGGCTTGGGAGCCGTGGCGCCCTCGGACATCTGCCTGGTGATGCCGGCGATCTCTTTATCCTTGACCGGCACTGGGTTGGTGCCGCCGAGGAAACCGGTGATCTTCGGCGTGTTCTTGACCAGCGACCGAGTGTGGTCGTTGAGATCCATCTGCACGAACATATACCCAGGGTAGAACTTCCGGGTCATCGTGCGGCGCTGGCCCTTGACCATCTCGACGACCTGCTCGGTGGGGATCAGGACCTCGCCGAACTGGTCTTGCAGGTTGGCGTTCTTGATCCGCTCGAGCAGCGAGAGTCTGGCGCGGTTCTCGTGGCCGGAGTAGGTGTTGACCGCGAACCACTTCATGTCGGCCTTGGGGTCGACCTCTTCGGCGGCGTCCTCTGCGCTCTCTTCGGGCGCGGCGTTGGCCACGGGCGCGGCGTCGGGCGCAGCGTCAGCCTCGGGCGCGGCGTCGGCCTCGGGCGCGGCGTCGGCCACGGGCGCGGCGTCGGCCCCGGGCGCGGCGTCGACCTCGGGCGCGGCGTCAGCCTCGGGCGCAGCGTCAGCCTCGGGCGCGTCGGCCTCGGGCGCGTTGGCCTCGGGCGCGTCGGCCGCGGGCGCGACGTCGGGCGCGGCGTCAAGCGTCTGGGGCTCAGACGCCTCCTCAGGAGCAGCCTCGGACGTAGCCGGCGCGGTCACCAGATCTTGCGACACATGCTCGGTGGCTTCGACCTCGGCCGGAGCCTCGGGCTTGTTCGGTTCCATTCGGCGACCTTCTTTAGCTGTAGATGATGCCCGTGGCCCAAGACCAGATCAGGTCAAAGAGGCCGAGGATCAAGGAGATGATCACGGTCGTGATGATCACGACCACGGTCGCCGCTGAGGTCTCTTTGCGGGTGGGCCAGGTGACCTTGGTCAGCTCGTTGAGGATCTCGGACGCCTTATCGAAGGTGACCTGACGCCGCCACAACAGAAAGGCGATCAGGCCACCCAGGATGATCCCGATGCCGTTGACATAGAGGTCCTTGGGCTTGGCGAAATAGCCCCAGGCCCACTCCGTCGTTTGTACGCAGAGGTACATGAGCAGCAAGCCGCCCACGACGAACATCAGGTGTACCCACTTCGTGTTACCCATGATCGGTACTCTGGCCCAAGTCACGCTTCCGCGCATCCTCAGGTTGAAATGCGTCGGCGGCGCCAGCAACAGGGCGTTGGCGCCGCCTTTCAGCAGGGCAGGAGGGATTCGAACCCCCAACCCGCGGATTTGGAATCCGCTGCTCTACCAATTCGAGCTACTGCCCTCCAAGGGACGACCGGATGCCCTGCAGAACACCCGGTCGTCATACCTGATTGTCCGGTCTGTTGTACCGGGCGATACTATTTCTCGACGATCTCGACGACGACGCCAGCGCCGACGGTGCGGCCACCCTCGCGGATCGCGAAGTGGAGGCCCTTCTCGCAGGCGATCGGCGTGATCAGC